>NZ_JBBNAM010000247.1:0-11026 GCF_037994425.1 Phyllobacterium sp. | reverse complement strand
CATTCATCTGATGATTGGCCGCCAGCCGGTGTTCGCAGCGGGCAATTCCACGGGCGACCAGCAGATGCTGGAATATACCGAGGCCGGTGACGGTCCGCGGTTCGCCATGCTGCTGCTGCACGACGATACCGAGAGGGAATACGCCTACGGTCCGGCGACGGGCCTACCGGACACCAAGGTTGGCGCTCTTACACAGGAACTCTGTGATGAAGCCACCAAGAATGGCTGGATTATCATCAGCATGAAGAAGGACTGGAAGCGCGTGTTTGCGGACTAGTTGCCCTGCCCGGCCACAAACCCCTGGCCGTCCTAACTCACCGCTTAACAACGACTCACACGGGAGGTTTACCATGCTCACGAAGAAACTTGCAGTTCTTGCCCTGATTGGCGGCGTGTGCCCGGTAGCAGTTGGTGCATGGGCGCAGGATGCGGATGTCAAACCGCACGTTCCGTTGCAGAAAACCATTGGTGTGGTTACGCCGACAGGGCCGGTCCCGTCGCTGTTTGTCCTGAACTCCGCAGGGGCAAAATTGGAGGGGACGACGTTGACCATGACCGGCGTCTCGATGAATTCAATCGTCTTTGCCGATCGCCCGGTTCGTGCGGCAGGGCATGTCACCACTGAGCAGTTCATCATGCAATGGGATAAAGGCAAAGGCAGTTTTGGCGATGATCCGCCCAACGCCACGATTTCGGTCCTGGGGGGAAACGGATCCAAGGTCGATGATGCTGTAGTGACGATTATGAACCCAAAGTTGGAGGGCGGGACTCTGACGTTTGAAGCGGCAGTTCTTGAAGGAAGTCTTTCCGGCGGAAGCGGCCCGGCAGCACTGTTCATCGACCGTGGCGGCTTCGGAGGCGGGGGCTTTGGTGGCGGGGGCTTTGGCGGTGGCTTTCATGGCGGGTTTGGCGAAGGCGACTTCCACGGAGGGTACGCCGGCGGCGATCGAATGGGCGATGTGCATGTCAACGACGTTCACGCCAACTATTGGCACGCTCCGGACTATCATGGTGCATGGTATGCGGGTGCGGGACTTGCGACTGGGGTCGCCGTTGGCGCTGCTGCCACCCTGCCCTATCGCTACGGCTATGGTAGCCCCTATTACAACGGCTATGGCCCCTGTGGATATTATCCAAATCCGCCTTGCTACTAGTGGCGTGACAGGGGTGATGTGGCTTCAACTGCCGGCAAGGATTCGTGTCGAGCCACGCCCGGCAGCGGTGTGCTGTTCGTTCAACAGAGCGAGACTAACGACCGGATGTGGTCGTCTGGTCAGAATTGAATCCGCTCCAAAGTGTACTGTAGGAGGGAGTCGCGCATGTCAGGTCTATGGAAGCTAACCACAACGATCCGAGCTTTCACAGCTGAGTCATGTTCCTGCCAAGCCTCGCCGCAGTTACGAGCTGACGAGCGGAGCCTTCCGCCCATCTGGTTAATATCCGGCTTTGCTAGCAGCTTTGCTCTCAATTCGAGACACATTCCGGCAGGCGCAGGGGTTTCTCGATTTTTGCGATCTCGTTTGCATTGGCACATGGCGGAAAGCCGGCGAGTTTCATCGTGGCAATGAGCCGCTGGTGCTCAGCTTCACTCCAGCCTGGTTCGTTCGCCATTCCTTCGATACTGACATTCGGAAACGCCTTGAGAGTGTCGGATACCGAAGCTTTCGCCTCCTCCGTGCGACCGAGTGCCGCGAGCGCGCCGGACCGCAGGATCCATTGCGCTTTTCCATAGTTCTTCGGTTCAACGCGATCCAGCATCCGCAGTGCATCTTCATACCTTCCTGCCATGAAGTAGGCGACGGTGAAAATCCTCGCGCTCCACGTCGGATAGCTGGGGTTAAGGGCCACCGCTTCGTCGACTAGCTGCGCGCCACGCTCGGGTTCACCAAAGGTGGATGCCCAGCCGGCGTACTGCGTCAGTATTTCAAACTGACCGGGACCAAGACGAAGGGCCGTGTCAAATTCCACCTTGGCGCGGTCGAATTCGTTCTTGTTGCCCAGCATGATCCCGCGGACGACATGTGCCTCTGCATCGCTCGGATCGAGTTGAACTGCGCGTTCGGCCGCCTCCGCTGATAGTGCGCGATGTTTTTCGGGTTCGATGCCGAAATTGGCGAGAAAGGAATGGGAATGGCTCAGTTCGACCCAAGCCCGGGCTAGTCCGGGCTCTAGTTCAAGGGCCCGGCTTAGCAGCCTGACCGCTTCCTCGACATCAGTCTGATTGACCTGTTCGAGCTTCTCGGTGCCCAGAAGGTAGAGCTCGTAAGCGTTTAGATTCTCGGGCCGTTTACGGTGAGCGCTGATACGACCTGCCTCTTGGACCACGCCAGCACCGCCGCCGAGACGGTTCGAGAGTTGCTCGGCAATCTCGGTCTGGATGGCGAATAGGTCCTTGTCGGGCCGGTCCCAGCGCTCCGACCAAAGATGCCTGCCGGTTTTTGCGTCAATGAGCTGAGCGGTAATCCGCACCCTATCATCCTGGTGCTGGATGGAACCCTCGACCACAAATCCCGCGCCGAGTGCCTTACCCACTTCGAGGGGACTGGCCGGCCTACCTCGATATTGTTCGGTCGAGTTGCGGTCGATGACCTGAAATTCCGGAAACCGCGCCAGATCGGTGATGATGTCCTCGGTGAGACCTTCAGCGAGGCGTCCGGTCGCCTCATCGCCGCTATAGTTGTCGAATGGCAGCACGGCTACTGCGGGCTTGCCGCTCGCCGCCTCCCTTGGCCAGAACTGCCAAGCGACCACTCCCGCCAAAACCAAAAGCAGGGCGATCACGGCTGATCCTGCGAAAGCCCATCGCGAGGACAATTGACTCGCCTTGCGGGGTTTAGCTTGTCCATCAAGAATTACGCGAAAAGCTTGCACCGGTTCGGCGATGTTTTTGACTTTCTGATCGCCCATAGGCTCAAAGCCAAATGGCAGCTTCTTTTCGACCTCCCTGGTCACCTTTCCCGAGACGCAAATGCCGCCAGGTTCCGCCAACTGCTGAAGTCTTGCGGCGACATTGACGCCTTCACCAAAACGATCATCGCCGTCGACAATCACCTCGCCAAGATTGATCCCGATCCTGACCGAAATCCGATGATCCTCGAGCACTGCGGCGTTCCGTTCCGCCAGTCCGCGCTGAAGCGATACGGCACATTCGACGGCGTCCACGACACTGCCAAATTCGGCCAAGAGTCCGTCGCCCATGAGCTTGAAGACCTGGCCGTGATGGCGAGTAATTTCGGGTTCGAACAGTTCATGGCGTCCAGCGCGAAGACGCTCAAACGTGCCCGCCTCGTCGCGTTCCATTAGGGCGGAATAACCCACGACATCGGCAGCGAGAATGGCAGAAAGCTTACGGTCCATTCGATTTGACCTAGCCTGAATATCTCAAAGTAAGGGGTGCATCGGCCCCAAGAATCTGAGAAACTTCTTTTGCAACAGAGAGTTATCAGATTGAAAGACGGTGTCCGATGCAAGCACAGTGTATTCTCGATCCGCTCGAATTTGAAGGCTTTGATGGGCCCAAAGTTGTGGCGGGTTTTGATGGCGGCGCCATTACCTCCGATGCTGGCGCCCTTCTGCTTCGCCACGTCGACAGGGTCACGGGCCTGTTCAAGCGGGTGACCGATTGCTTCATGGATGGCCGCGATCCCAATTACACGGTCCACAGCGTGCGCACGCTGGTCGGGCAACGCATTGCGGCGATTGCGCTGGGTTACGAGGACGTCGACGACCATGACACGCTGCGCCATGATCCAGTTCTTGGGCTTGTTTTCCGGGTTCCCCGATCTTTTCACCCGGCCGACCCAATGAACACGCCCTACGAACGGGCGACGGGGTTTTCCTGCGGTTCTAGACCCGGCGGAGAAGTCCGCCCGGACGCGGCGGAAGACGCTGTATGACGCGCAGGATTAATGGATGCCGGAAGGAAGTGGCAGCTGAGGTTCGCTCCGCTGCCAGCGATGTTTCAACCAGTGGTCTGTTTATTTTACTGGTGTCTTATAGGAAGACGCTATTTTGCCCGCCTTTTCTTGGGCATCCTTGAATTCCGAGCCCGTGTATGCCCGCACGGTTTTGACATTCGATACTGCTCCCGATGCGCTGACGACGAGAAGTGCGGGGATCAGGTCAGCACCGTCGTCGAATTCCGCGATTACCATCCAGTCGGTTTCGCCGGTCGTGACGTAGAAGGAATGCACTTTCCCGCCTGCGGCTTCCATTATGCCGCGAGCCGCCTTTTCTCTGTTCGATGGATTGTCAATCATACCTTTCGCGGCCGTGGCTGAATAGCACCCTGTGACTATGAACAGTGGCATGACATCCTCCCTTGACAATCGGGCAGATCGGATGATCTGCCGGATACATAATATCTTAAATCTTGGCGTTTGCCGCGAAAGTTATGCCGACGCGTATGCGGCGCGAGGATCGCAATTCTGGGTTGCCCGGCCATCTCGGAGCGGCATCGCGCTCTACGCGACGGAGACGCGGGTTTCCTGCGGTTCTAGAAGCGATCTTGCCCGTGCCTCCGCGTGATTGCCCAATAGCTCCGGGTCCCGGACTTTTTCCCGTCCCCGTGGGCGCGAATTCACGCTCATGACCCCGGCCCTTCCCTATCGGGGCGACCAAATTCCCCTGTCATGGCAACAAAAGTTCGAAGATGAGCAGCAACCGCGCCTTCGAGAGCCGGGACCTATTGCGACCTCAGGGCTTGGCAACGATAAAATTGATTGATTCGAAATCTAGAAAACTTCCCTTACATTTCGGGCATGTATGAGGATTACAGAACATTCAAGACGGTACAGGTGTTCGGGCGCAAGCCTGGCCAGCGTGTTGCGATCACGTCGGCTTATGACGCCGCCAAGTTCATGCTGGAGGAATGGCCATACGAAAGCGGGCCGAAGATGTCCATCGCAAAAGGCGATTCTCTTGAAGTGCCTCGAGGGTGGCTGCTCGGCCGCAGTCGCGCGGGTTGCTTTCGTCGAGGCCGCGAGGGAAGCCAGCATCTACATGGAGACGGAACCACGGCCGCCTGCCTACACTGGCAAGCCTGACCCGAAATGGGGAAAGCGCCAGACTACTCTGGCAAGGCACCGCAGACCCAAACAGCCATGAAACGCAAAAAGCCAAGGCGGCGGAACCCTTTCGACCGACAATGACGATAAACGCAGGAGGCCGATATGACTTTCCGAAACACGATTGCCGCCACCATCCTTCTTGCCGGAACTGCTGTCGCGGCTGCCCAGACTGTTGTGGTCACGCCCGAGCAGGAAACTGTAATCCGCGAATATGTGAAAACCAACCCCGTTGTAGTCAAACGTCCGTCCAACTTTGAACTGGTACTCGGAGCGATCATACCGGACATAGTCAAGCCGGGCGCACTTGCCGAAAACACAATGCCGACCAGGTATCAGTACGTCGAAATGGACGGTCGCACCGTGCTGATCGACCCCCAGACCCGCAAGGTCGTGCATATCATCGAAAGATGACCAATCGGCTATACGACCGTTGGGAATTGATGTGGTTGCGAAGCGCTCAGCAACCAGAGATCACTACATTCGCTCAGCCGGAGGTTAATATGTTGCCGGCGCTGGCGGTCTTTCCGGTGGTGATTTCCCGATTTCAGATACGCCTTCTAGGGAAAATGACCCGCTTATATCCTCCCAAGGAGAAAGGAGAAAGATCTCGCCCAATTGAGCGTGGTCTGGCGGAAGCATACGCTTCTTTTCACTGGCCAGATCTCATTTCGTCGAGTCGCAAACGCAAAAGAGGCCCTGCATCGTGAAGGATACAGGGCGAATTTTCTCATCACGTTAAGGCGTGACTACAAACTGGGACAAGCCTTTCACTCGGGCCCAGGTCGAACAAAAGCCCCTTTCCAGCGGACCTGACCGGCAGGGCGATTGACAGATGATATGCACATCAACAAACTGATCATGCTTCCACAGACCGTGGAGAATTTCCGATGAATTCAGGCAGCCAGAAATTTCTGAGTATTAGAACCACCGTGGGCATTGCCTTGTTGATGGCAGCACTTTGGAGCGCTTGCTGGTGCGTGACGACAGAAGGGGTTTGGCCATTCCCCGATGCGACGTCGCTGCAAGGTAGCCGGCTTTTCCTTTACAACAACGTGAATTGACCGCAACGGTCGTGCAGGCGCAGATTTTGTGTGTTGTGTCTGGCGATTTAGCAACAACGGGGCTCGGTCTCTTCTCAAACTTCTCTGCTGAGCCTCACCCATCACGGCTAGCAATAGAGACATGTCCACGCTCATTATCTGCATCCTTTTCGTGTTGCTCACCTGGGTGGGATGCCAGGTATTTCCTCAACAACCCGACAAATGGCCCTGACAGCATCCAGACTTGCATTACTCTCGCGGAATCGGCAGCGCACTGGTGAGCGCTTCTATGAAAGTACCGCTCTCCTCGACGTGGACACCAGCCTCCAGAACCGCATCGAGCATGGGGCGAGCTTAAAGCTGACTTCATCGACCAAGGTGGAATGGACGGCATTTTTGAAATGGATGACGGCCAAATCGCTCGCAGAGGGTAGCGACCGGGATGCCCAATCAATGCGATGAAGGTGAACCTCTCCGTCACCCAGCCAAGGCTCATTCATGATTTACGGTACGGTTCTCATCGTATGCGTTGCCATAATCATGTGTTGGCTGGTATTTCGGTAGATGGGCATCTGCTGCTTGGGACTGGCTACGAAATTCCGTCGCGTGAGGGAATATGATGGCCCGATACCCCGGTCAACAAAAAGAGGTGGTGCTCGTAACGGGCGCAACGGGGTTTATTGGCTCAGAATTGGTCCGATTACTTCTGGCCGGAAGGTACCGCATCGTGGTGGCAGGACGAGCGCCTCCTGGTGGTACACTACAGTCCGTCCAACTCCCTTTGCCGAGTGGGTCGCCAAGTTCATACAAGGATACCCTCAGGGGCGTTCACCACGTCGTCCACCTTGCAGCTATCCACCATCCCAAGCGTGCTGTTTCGGCCGAAGAATACCATGCGGCCAACTGTGAACTGACGGCGAAATTGGCGGACGCAGCAAGTGAGACTATCAAAGATAAATTCGTATTCACCTCTTCGATAAGGGCACAATGTGGAAGCATTTTCGACGGCGTCCTGCGGGAATCGGACGCGCCCCACCCCACAGACGATTATGGCAGGGCGAAGCTTGCAGCGGAGCGGGAAATCGCTGCGGCCATGCCCCGGGGAAACTATACGATCCTGAGACCCGTGCTGGTCTATGGCCCCGGAGCAACGGGCAACCTCGCTACGCTGTTGCGCTTTGCGGCGCTGCCCATACCTTTGCCGCTGGGCTCCTTTTCGGGCAAACGATCCCTCCTTGACCGTAGTGCGCTCTGTGTAGCGATTGCTCATAGCCTGACGGAAGCAATGACAAACGGCGAAACATTCATTGTCGCGGACAAGAATGCTTTGACGATAGGAGAAATTGTTGCCGCGGTGCGCCGCGGAAAGGGGCGTTCTCCCATGTTGTTTTCTGCGCCTGAGCCGCTTCTGGATTTTCTCGCAAATCTCACCAATCAACAAAGACGCAAGCTGAGGCTCAACCAGGACCTTGTGGCAAGTTCGGCCAAACTTCAATCGACAGGATGGGTGGCGGTTGAGGATAGTGCGCGGCAATTGGCGGGAATCTGGAGTATGAGCGAGCGTGCGCGCTACTCAGGTTCTCTTCCGAAACTATCGTGAAAAGCTCAGCTTCAATCATATGGTAGCGCGGGCGGTGTGGAAACCATCGCCCCTACGGTAGGGAGTGGTATTGCAGCGAGCATAAGAGCGATGGTGAGGCATGATTACTTGGGCTCGGACATTTTTACCGTCTCTTTTGCGTCTCAACTGCCCAACTGCCAGCGCTTTCCAACATGCAACAATTGTGAAAATCAGCGTTTTATAAAGGAGGTTATCGAGGTGGGGTAGCGCCGCGTCGGGCCGCAAAATATCCCCAAACCAATAGAACGATGACCGCTCCGATAATACCTCCGATGAGGCCTGCTCCTTCGCCAGCCTGATACCAGCCCAACGATTGTCCGAGGAAAGTGGCGACCATCGCCCCGACAATTCCGAGAATGGCTGTCAGAACGAAGCCGCTCGGCTCACTTCTTGAACCGGGAACAATAAACTTCGCTATAGTCCCAGCTATTGCGCCTATAATAATTGTCCAAACGATACCCATCGATCCATCCTCACAACCTGACCGACAATGACAAGCGTTGTGGTAGCTACCACTGCGACGTTTCTTCTTGGGTCGGCACCCGGCCCAGCGGTGTCAATTTGTCCACAGCGGTCGGCAAAACGGCCTTCAACCTGGTCAATAGTTCATCTCTCGAAAGTCCGGTTTGGTTGGCGAGTTGATCGATGACATCGGATCCAAGCGCATCGGAAATCTGCGTTGTTTCCACGGGTTTGTTAGGCCCAGTCTGAACCCATGAGTCTGCCACATCACGGTTTCCGCTTCCGGTGAAGCTTTCCAGCAAATCTCCAAGTCCTCCTGAAACGCCTTGGGTGCCGCCGCTCCCAAATAACCCACCCAAAAGCCCGCCAAGCCCTCCGGTATCACCTGATGCGGTACTGACATTAGGATTTGGTACAGTCTGAGAGTTGCCAGCTTTTTGACCAGTGATCTGTCCCAACAGTTCACCAAGCTTATCTCTGTTTTGCCATCCTGCTACAGCCAGCATGGCCAATAGTGCCGTCATGCGAGACGATGCCATTTCTACCTCCCGTTAAATCCGCCCCAGGCGGGCAACAACTTACTGACTGTCGGCGCTTTCGGCATTAAGTTCTGGTTCGTCGCGCGGACAGATAACCTTGCAGCAGTTTCGCGAAACAACAATTGTAAGCCTATAACGTAGGCATGGCGGGAATCGTTGCATTTTCGGTGGTCAGGTCGACACTTTCCGTAAGGCGCGTTGCGAAGTCGCTTTTGACCGCCCGAAGTTTGATGCGTGATCAATTGACTTACCGATGATTTGAGCGCGTTAGTTGAAGGTCGTCAGGCATGAAACGGCCACTGACGCTTGAGAGTATCTGCTCCCGCCAACTAACTGCGAGAGACAGACATGTTGCCCGCCCGTAAAGCCAAAATCAGCCGCCACTTCTGGGGTTGTGCTGCAAACTGCCCATGATAGCGCCTGAGGATTTTGGGCCGATCCCCGAAAACCCATCCCTATGCGGATCGCTTGGCAAAACAGATATTCAGGTTGTTTGATCTGGGCCATCGCGACCCGGCCATCATTGCCGCAATCGCTGCGCAGACGGAACGTGTTCGAGCCGGGCATTCTGACAATAAAGCGTTGACACTCGTTTCTTGGGCAAATGAACGTGTATTATGCGTCAGTTTTTGGCTTTCCATCGACAGATCGACCACCTTGCCATCTGAGTAAGATGGTAACAGCACCTTCGGCGCGTCAGATAGCATAGCATGGCACTACATCAATGTAAGCGGCCGACACGGGGTGACTTTCGCCACCCCCGGCCCGCCAAATCATGCAGCTTGGGCGGATGGGTTTAGCTTTTTCTCTGCAAGAGAGGTCAATGCCTGGTCGGTGGCCTCCTCCTCACGCAACGTCGCGGTAAGAAGCTCCTGAGCATCACTCATACCGAGTTCTCCCGCCCAGCGCGCCAATGTGCCATATCTGGCGATTTCGTAATGCTCTACTGCCTGTGCCGCCGAAGCCAGTCCCGCATCAAGAGCCGGCTGACCCTTGAAATCATCCATGATCTCTTCGCCTTCGGCGATAATGCCTTCGATGGCATCACAAGTTTTTGCTTGGGCACGTTTGCCAAAGATTTCGAACACCTGCTGTAGCCGTTCGAGCTGGCCTTCGGTTTCGCTGCGATGTTTTTCGAATGCAGCCTTCAGGTCAGGAGAATTTGCTGCCTTTGCCATTTTCGGCAAGGCCTTCAATATCTTGCCTTCGGCATAATAAATGTCTTTGAGTGTTTCGTGAAACAGCGTTTGGAGTGTTTTCTCGGTCATGGAAATATTTCTCCTAATATGTCTGCTACAAAACGCAGCGGACCAAAACGGAACGGATCGCCAACGGTAAGGTTCCGCTATAAGTACAAACGATCCCACCTACCAAGCGATTGGCTTCAATAAATTGATTGATTCGAAATCTGGGAATCTCTCCCTACATTTCGGGGCATGTGAAGATTATCGAACATTCAAGATGGTTCGGGTGTTCGGCCGGAAGCCTGGCCAGCTCGTCGCGATCACGTCCGCTTATGACGCTGCAATGTTCCTGTTGCAGGAATGGCCTGACGAGACCGGACCTAAGCATCTCCTGGCACGCGAGATCATGCTGAAGTGTCTTGCAGGTGATTGCTCCCCAGCCGTGGCCCGCGTGGCTTTCGTCGAGGCCGCGAGGGAAGCCAACATCTATATGGAGACACCCATTGCGGACAGCCTACACCGGCAACCGGATCCGACGTGGGGAAAGCGCCAGACTACTCTGGCAAAGCACCGCAGACCCAAACAGCCATGAAACGCAAAAAGCCAAGGCGGCGGAACCCTTTCGACCGACAGCGGTTTTACAATGACGATAAACGCAGGAGGCCGATATGACTTTCCGAAGCACGATTGCCGCCACCATCCTTCTTGCTGGAACTGCTGTCGCGGCTGCCCAGACTGTTGTAGTCACGCCCGAGCAGGAAACTGTAGTCCGCGAATATGTGAAAACCAATCCCGTGGTCGTCCAACGTCCGTCCAACTTTGAACTGGTACTCGGGGCGATCATACCGGACATACTCAAGCCGGGCGCACTTGCCGAAAACACACTGCCGAACAGGTATCAGTACGTTCAAATGGATGGTCGTACTGTGCTGATCGACCCCCAGACCCGCAAGGTCGTGCATATCATCGAAAGATGACCAATCGCATAAACGCAAGAAAGCCCGCCGAGCGGATTTACCGGCGGCGGGCGAATTTTAATGGTTTGCCAGGAAGGGCTTTTGCAACCAGGGTTTGGATCAGGGAATTCGCCACATCCTCGACAAGCATATTC
>NZ_JBBNAM010000246.1:0-4903 GCF_037994425.1 Phyllobacterium sp. | reverse complement strand
TCAGATAGGTATCGACAATCCTTTCCATTGCCAGCTCCGCGGCATCTATAACTGTTCGGGACGAGATCAGACGCATCTGAGCGACCAGTGCATAAAGCAGAACGAGATCGGAGACGTCGTCCTTCTGATGACTCAATGCATCACCATAGAGCCTCGTGGCTTCGGCGATGAAATCCGAAAACAGCCTCTCGCGCTTGGCGACCTCCGCCTCGCGATGCTTTTCCCTCACCTGTGACCGATGCGTCATCCAGGCGGTGGCGAACGAGGCCAGACCGCCAATTGCGACCCCGGCGAGGCCTGTCAGGGCAGAAATGTATGCCTCCACGAAAATTCTCCTATTTGGGTCGATCACGGCCAGGGAAAGTTGACGGACCTCCTCTCAATCAGGCTCGTCGCGGACGCTTCTAGCCCGCGAGCGGGGGGCCTACCCAGACGCCTTCGGGCACTTTGGGAATGCTGTTCACGAGACCTTCCAGCATCGCCTGCAGGACATTCTCGGTCAGCTCCTCCATCTTGTCGCCGGGACCGACGAGGCGATCGACCAGCAGCAGGGTCAGACCGTGCATCTGGGACCAGAAAACGAGGATGGCCCCATCGATCGTGCGGGTGGTTGGCTCAGTGTCTGCAATCCGGCGCCCGAGAGCACCGTCGGAGATCGCGCTCACTATCAGAGCTTTCATGGCGTGAGCCGCGGTTCGTTCGATCACCGGACGGCTTTCGTCCTGTCCGCCAAGAAAACCGCCGAACATTAATCTGTAGAGCGCCGGATTGCCGACGCCGCCGCAGACATATGCGCGCGCCATGGCTGCGAGCCTCTGACGAGGACTGTCGAGCTCGCTTGTCGCTTCGGCCATGCGCTTTGCCAGCAGTTCAAACCCAACTGCCGAGACGGCGGCCAGCAATTCGCGCTTGTCGGCGAAGTGCTTGTAGGGGGCGTTGTGACTGACACCTGCGCGACGAGCGAGCTCCCGAAGCGAAAACTCCGTGCTCTGGGATTCGCTAAGGACGTCCAGTGCGGCCTCGACGATCGCCCTGTGAAGGTCGCCGTGGTGATATGGGCGCAGTTCTTGGGTGGAAATGTCTTTGGCCATACTCGTTCATTTAGATTTGCAAGTTGCTCCTGTCAACTTTTTTTGTCGAGAATGTTGACATTGCCCACTCTGCACCTTAAGTGGTCGCTGTCAACATAGGGCATGCCCCGAAAAACTCGTCAAATTGGAGTTGCCGGACATCCTGGCTCCTCTCGTGGACTCAAACCGTACCGGAGCAAAAATGCAGTCCTTTCGATTGGTGGGAATTGGTCTCGCCTGCGCAGTTCTTGCCGCCTGCGACGACAAAGCTGACGTGGCGCCACCGCCGCAGCAGGTCCGAATCATTGCGGCGTCGGCGGCTCATTATCAGCAGGGCGCGGAAATCACCGGCGAGGTGAAGGCACGGATCCAGACCGAGCTCTCCTTTCGTATCAGCGGTAGGGTTCTCGAGAGAAGGGTGGAGGTGGGATCGCATGTCAGGGCGGGCGACGTCCTTGCGCGGCTCAACGACACGGAACAACAAGCGGACGTCAGCGTCGCCCGAGCTGCTCGCGGGTCGGCCCAGGCCGTCCTTGCCGAGAGGACGCTCGCCTACAACCGGGCGAGGTCGCTCCTGCAGTCGCAGGCGATTCCGCGGGCGGTCTTTGACAATGCGCAGAAGGAGCTGCTGAGCGCACAGGCTTCCCTCGAAGCCGCGGAGGCCGCGCTTGCGACGGCCAAGGATGCGCTATCCTACACCGAGTTGAAAGCCGATGCCGACGGCATCATCACGGCGCGCGGCGTCGAAGCCGGGCAGGTCGTATCAGCAGCGCAGTCGGCCTTCACACTCGCCCATGACGGACCGCGGGATGCGGTGTTCGACGTCTTCGAGGCGTTCTTCCTCGACGGACGACCCCTGAACGACGTCGAGGTCGCGCCAGTCTCCGATGCCGCGCGCAACGTGCACGCCGGCATACGCGAAGTTTCTCCCGTGATCGACGGGAAGAACGGCACGATTCGGATCAAGGTCGGTCTGCAGGAGGCAGCGCGATGGCCGCTCGGCGCGCCCGTGGTGGGCAAGCTGCGGGCCACGCAGCGCGACGGGATCGTGCTGCCCTACACCGCGATTGCATCAGCAGAAGGCGAACCCGCCGTGTGGCGGGTCAATACCCAAAACCATTCCGTTTCGCTCCGCAAGATATCGATCGGCCGATACCGCCAGAGCGATTTCGTCGTCACCCAAGGCGTCGCCACGCATGATCTGATCGTCATCGAAGGCGGAAAGTTCCTCAAGGAAGGCCAGGCAGTCGCCTGGGAAGGCAAGTGAGATGGACCTCTATCGCATATGCACCTCTCTCCCGTTTCTTCTTTCGGTGTCGCTGCTTGCAGGCTGCGATCAGGACCCATCCGCAGGAGAGGAGGCGACCCCCCGTCCTGTCAAAGTCGTCACGGCTGCGGCTGTACAGGACAAAGCGCCAAGCTTGCCCGGCGTCGTGCGAGCCCGCATCGAGACCGATCTGGCGTTCCGGACGCTCGGGCGGATGGTGTCTCGCAACGTCGATGTCGGCGACCTTGTCCACAAGGGCGATGTCCTTGCGAAGATCGATCCTCTCAGTCTGCAGCTCGCAGTCAGGAGCGCGGAAGCCGATCTGCGCAACGCCCAGGCGGAGCTCGACAATGCGGCGACGACCGAAACGCGCAAGCGAAGGCTCGTCCAGAACAATGCAGCCAGCATTTCCGATCACGATCTTGCTGAACAGCAGCTCCGGTCGGCTAACGCCAATGCTGCCAGAGCAACGGCGAGCCTTGCCAAGGCGAATGAGCAACTTGGCTACTCCGAGCTGAGAGCCGAGTTCGATGGCGTCGTCACCGCCACGTCCGCAGAAATGGGCCAGACCGTCTCGGCCGGCCAGCCTGTCGTGAAGCTGGCACGCCTCGAGCAGCGGGACGTTGTCGTCGACGTTCCGGAGGCGCAGTTCAGCAATATTCGCCTGGACGACCGCTTTAAGGTCGCCCTGCAGCTCGACAGCAGGGTTCGAGCCGTTGGCGTCGTCCGCGAGATCGCGCCTCAGGCCGATCCGAATACCCGAACCTACCGGCTGAAGATCGCCATCGATCGTGCTCCGGACATCTTTCGCCTCGGCGCCGTGGTCACCGCTTCACCGCTCGTCGGGGAAAAGAAGGAGGCAATCGCGCTGCCCCTGTCAGCCCTCCGCCATGAAGGCGGTGCCAGCCAGGTCTGGGTTCTGGATCGCTCCAAAGCCCGGGTGACTCTCAGGGAGGTTGCGATCGATGCTCCGGCATCCGACGCCCGTTCCGTCACGGTGCAATCGGGTCTGCGCGAGGGGGAGGAGATCGTCATCGCCGGAGTCGGTGAACTCAGCGATGGACAGAAAGTGAAACTCGCACAGGAGCCACGCCCGTGAAAAAATTCAACCTTTCGGACTGGGCGCTCGAGCATCGTTCCCTCGTCTGGTATTTCATGATCATGTTCGCGGTGGCGGGCGTCTTTGCCTATTTCGGACTCGGCCGCGAGGAAGATCCGTCGTTCACAATCAAGACGATGGTCATCCAGGCGCAATGGCCCGGCGCTTCGGCTGCGGAAGTGACACAACAGGTTACCGACCGCATCGAAAAGAAGCTGCAGGAACTCGACAATCTCGAACACACGCGCAGCATCACGACGGCTGGTCAGACGACCGTCTTCGTCGATCTGCTGCCGGAAACGAATGCGCGGGACGTGAAACCCACCTGGTCGCGGGTCCGAAACCTGGTAGACGACATTAGGCACGAGTTTCCGCAAGGCGTTGTCGGACCCTTCTTCGATGACCAGTTCGGCGACGTGTACGGCAATATCTTCGCCTTCACGGGCGACAGCGGACTCAGCCAGAGGGAACTGCGCGACTACGCCGAGAACGCCCGGACGCAGATCCTCAAGATCCCCGACGTCGGCAAGGTCGACATCGTCGGGGCTCAGGACGAGGTGATCTATCTGGAATTCTCCACCCGCAAGATCGCCGCCCTCGGCATCGACCGCGCTGCCATCATCGCCACACTGCAGGCGCAGAATGCCGTCACCCAGTCCGGCTTCGTGGAAACCGGACCGGAGCGGGTCGCATTGCGGGTCGGGGGTCGGTTCATTTCCGAAGAGACCCTGCGTGGGATCAATCTTCGGGTAAACGACCGCTTCTTCCCGCTGACGGATGTCGCCACGATCACCCGCGGCTACGTCGATCCGCCGACTTCGCTCTTCCGCTTCAACGGAAAGCCGGCCATCGGGCTCGCTATTGGCATGAAGACGGGCGGCAATCTGCTCGCCTTCGGGGAGACGCTTGAGAAGACGATGACCAAAATCATCGAGGATCTTCCGGTCGGCGTTTCCGTCGAAAAGGTATCCGACCAGCCAAAAGTTGTCGACGAGGCCGTTGGAGGCTTCACGAAGGCCCTGTTCGAGGCGGTCGCGATCGTACTCGCGATCAGTTTCATCAGCCTCGGGATGAGGGCGGGCCTGGTGGTGGCGATCGCGATTCCGCTGGTTCTCGCCATCACCTTCATGGTCATGCTCTACACAGGCATTTCGCTGCAGCGCATCTCGCTCGGAGCGCTGATCATCGCGCTCGGCCTTCTCGTCGACGACGCCATGATCGCCGTCGAGATGATGGTGGCGCGACTGGAAATGGGCGACAGTCTCACGAAAGCCGCCACATACGTCTACACATCCACGGCCTTCCCGATGCTAACCGGAACGCTGGTGACCGTCGCGGGCTTCATCCCCGTCGCCTTCAACAAGAGCAACGCGGGCGAGTTCACCTTTACGCTCTTCGTCGTCATCGCGGTTTCACTCGTCGTTTCGTGGGTTGTCGCGGTCGTGTTCACCCCGCTGATCGGTGTGA
>NZ_JBBNAM010000245.1:0-12843 GCF_037994425.1 Phyllobacterium sp. | reverse complement strand
AAGGTAACGGTCGAGAGAATTGGCCAGTCGGTCATTAGAAGTTGCTCCCGAGCATCATCCACGTGACGAGCGCGGCGACCCCAATGAGCATCGCGAACGCATAGTGATAAAGGTAACCGGTCTGCAGGCGCACCACCCGGTTGGTCACGTCAACGACGCGCGCCGAAATTCCGTCCGGTCCATAGCCGTCGATGAGCCAGCCATCACCCTTTTTCCACAGGAACCTGCCAAGCGCTTTCGTAGGGCGAACGAACAGAAAGTCGTAGAGTTCGTCGAAATACCACTTGTTCAGCAGGAACTGGTAGAGGCCGGGATGCTGTGCTGCGAGGCGCTTCGGCGTTTCGGGCGAGCGGATATAGAACTGCCACGACACCAGGAAGCCCACGACCATAGCGATGAATGGCGACAGTTGAACGATGAACGGCACGTGGTGATGTTCCTCGAGGATGTCATTGCCAGGAGCCGTAAACAATGCGCCTTTCCAAAACTCGGCATATTCATGGCCGAAGAAGTACTCGTGGAAAATCACGCCAGCAAAGAGTGCTCCTGCGGCGAGGATGAACAGCGGCACCAACATCACGTAGGGAGATTCATGCACATGGTGCATGACATCATGGCTTGCACGCGCCTTGCCATGGAACGTCATGAAAATCAGACGCCAGGAATAGAAACTGGTGAAGATCGCGGCGATGACGAGAAGGATATAGGCATAGTTTGCCACGGGATTGTGCGAGGCGAATGCCGACTCGATGATCATGTCCTTCGAGAAGAAGCCGGCGGTCCCGATCAACGTGCCCGGAATGCCGAGACCCGTCAGCGCAATGGTGCCGACAATCATCATCCAGTAGGTTTGCGGAATGAGTTTCCGCAGCCCGCCCATGTGGCGCATGTCCTGTTCGTCGGAGACGGCGTGGATCACTGAACCCGCGCCCAGGAAGAGCAGAGCCTTGAAGAAAGCGTGAGTGAACAGGTGAAAGATGCCGGCACCGTAAGCGCCGACGCCGAGCGCAACGAACATGTAGCCGAGCTGCGAACACGTCGAATAAGCAATCACGCGCTTAATATCGTTCTGGACGAGACCGACCGTTGCCGCAAAAAACGCCGTGGTTGCACCGATGAAGGTGACGAACATCAGAGCCGTGTGCGAAAGTTCGAAGATCGGTGAAAGGCGCGCCACCATGAATACGCCGGCGGTAACCATCGTTGCCGCGTGAATGAGGGCAGAGACCGGTGTTGGGCCTTCCATGGCATCCGGCAACCAGGTGTGGAGCAGGAACTGCGCCGACTTGCCCATCGCGCCCATGAATAGCAACAGCGCGGCAATGGTGATCGCTCCCTGCTTATCAAGTGTATAGCCAAGGAAATTGAGAACGATCTGGCTACTGTCCGCGGCACCCTCTGCCGGCAAATACTGCGCTGCTGATGCAAACAGCGTATCGAACTGAACGGTATCGAACAGAACAAACAGCGAGAAAATGCCGAGGAGGAAGCCAAAATCACCAACGCGGTTGACGACGAATGCCTTTATTGCCGCCGCATTGGCAGACGGCTTTTTGTACCAGAAGCCAATCAGAAGGTAGGAGGCAAGGCCCACGCCTTCCCAGCCAAAGAACATCTGGACGAGGTTGTCGCCCGTCACCAGCATCAGCATGGCGAAGGTGAAGAGCGAGAGGTAGGCGAAGAAGCGCGGACGATCGGGATCATGATGCATGTACCCGATCGAATAGGTATGGACCAGCGCCGAGACTGTATTGACCACGACGAGCATCACCACCGTCAGCGTATCGATGCGCAGCGACCAATCGAAACTCAACGAGCCCGACTCGACCCAGTGCGCCACCGGAACCTTGAACCCCTCGGTGTGACCGAGCGCGACCGAACCAAATGCGATCCAGGAAAGGATGGCGCAAACGATCAAGAAACCAGTCGTGACATACTCGCTCGCCTTGGCACCGATGGCGGAGCCAAAAAGCCCGGCAATCAAAAAGCCGAGCAGCGGAAGGAAGACAATCGCCAGATACAGCATGCCCCCGTCAACCTTTCATCATGTTGACGTCTTCTACGTCAATCGATCCACGATTGCGGTAGAATACGACGAGAATAGCAAGACCGATCGCTGCCTCCGCGGCGGCAACAGTCAGGACAAACAGCGCAAAGACCTGGCCGACCAGATCATGCAGGGCGGCGGAAAACGCCACGAAATTCAGATTGACCGCAAGCAGGATTAATTCGACCGACATCAGGATGACGATGATATTCTTCTTGTTGAGGAAGATTCCGAAGATCCCGAGCGTGAACAGCAGGGCAGAAACAGTCAGATAATGCGCGATACCAATTTCCATCATGACGCTCCTGTCAGATACCCTTGCCTGTTTCGACCTGCTTGACCTCGATGGCCGTTGCAGGCGTGCGGGCCACCTGCTGCGCAATGTTCTGGCGCTTGATGTTCGGCTTGTGACGAAGCGTCAGAACGATGGCACCGATCATCGCGACCAGAAGAACGAGGCCGGCAATCTGGAAGAAATAAACGTAATCCGTATAGAGAATGTCGCCGAGCGCCGCCGTGTTGGTGCGGGTCGCCAGGTCAGGCGTTGGCTGAACCGGCGCCGAGGTGAGGTTGGGCGCAAATATCGAACCACCGAGGACAATGATGAGTTCAGCCGCGAGAATAAGGCCGACCAGTGCGCCGATCGGCGCGTATTGCAGAGCCCCACTCTTCAGTTCGGCAAAATCAACATCCAACATCATGACCACGAAGAGGAAGAGAACCGCCACCGCGCCGACATAGACGACGAGGAGGATCATCGCCAGGAACTCGGCACCGGTCAGAAGGAAGAGCCCCGCCGCATTGAAAAAGGCGAGGATCAGGAACAGCACGGAATGCACGGGGTTACGCGCCGCGATAACCATGAACCCACTGGCCACAGTGATGAAGGCGAAAAGGTAGAAAAACGCCGCCGCGATACCTGTCAGCATGGGTTCCCCCGATTTCCATTCCGGCAGGTCGTCCTGCCATTAAACCCGGCAGATAATTCTGCCATTTCAAACGGATCGTTTGCCGTTGCGGCCAAATGATCTTTCAATTTTCAAGCCTCTTAGCGCATGTTCCCGGTCTGTTGAAGATCGGCGACCAAGACACATGCGCGCAGTTCATTAACGATAGGGCGCATCCATCGCGATGTTGCGCGCCAATTCCCGCTCCCAACGATCGCCGTTAGCAAGCAGACGTTCCTTGTCGTAGTAGAGTTCCTCGCGAGTTTCCGTCGCGAACTCGAAGTTCGGACCCTCGACAATGGCGTCGACAGGGCAGGCTTCCTGGCAGAAGCCGCAGTAAATGCACTTCACCATGTCGATGTCATAACGAACCGTGCGGCGCGTGCCGTCGTTGCGGCGCGGACCGGCCTCGATCGTGATGGCCTGCGCCGGACAGATGGCCTCGCAAAGCTTGCAGGCGATGCAGCGTTCTTCCCCGTTGGGATAACGGCGCAACGCATGTTCACCTCGGAAGCGCGGGCTGATCGGCCCCTTCTCGTACGGATAGTTCAACGTCGCCTTTGGTGCAAAGAATTGCCGCATCGACAGGAAGAATGCCCCGACGAATTCCAGAAGCAGGAGAGATTTAGCGGCTTGTGCCAATTGTGCCATGCTCGTTCTCCTTAAGGCGTCAGGCCAGTGATTTTGAGGAAGGCCGCGGTGGCAATGACCATGAAGATCGAGATCGGCAGGAACACCTTCCAGCCAAGCCGCATCAGTTGGTCGTAGCGGTAACGCGGAACGAATGCCTTCACCATGGCGAACATGAAGAAGCACAGGAAGAGCTTGAGCAGGAACCAGACAACACCCGGAACCCAGTTGAGGAACCAGACGTCGAGCGGGGGCAGCCAGCCGCCCAGGAACAGGATCGTCGTCAAGGCGCACATCAGCGTGATGGCGACATATTCACCGAGGAAGAAGAGCAGGAACGCGGTCGATGAATATTCGATCATATGACCGGCGACGAGTTCCGATTCAGCCTCAACGAGATCGAACGGCGGCCGGTTGGTCTCTGCCAATGCCGAAATGAAGAAGATGATGAACATTGGGAAGAGGCCGAGCCAATGCCAGTCCAGGAAAGAGTTAGGCAGGCCCACTATCGTGCCCAGACCAGTCTTCTGCGACATGACGATGTCAGTCAGATTGAGCGATCCCACGCAAAGCAGCACGGTCACGATGACGAATCCGATCGACACTTCGTAGGACACCATCTGGGCGGCCGACCGAAGCGCGCCAAGGAAGGGATATTTCGAGTTCGACGCCCAGCCCGCCATGATGACGCCGTAGACTTCGAGCGACGAAATAGCCAGCACATAAAGGATACCGACATTGACGTTGGCGACAGCCCAGCCCTCATTGACCGGGATGACTGCCCATGCCGCCATGGCAAGGACCGACGATACAAGCGGCGCAAGGAGGAAAATGCCCTTATTGGCGCCTGATGGAATGATCGGTTCCTTGACGACGAACTTCAAAAGGTCGGCGAAGGACTGCAGTAGTCCGAACGGCCCGACGACATTGGGGCCGCGCCGCAACTGCACCGCCGCCCAGACCTTGCGATCCGCCAGGAGCAAATAGGCGATGATCAACAGCATCACGACCAGCAACAGCAGGGATTTGCCGAGGATGATCAGCAGCGGCAGGATGTAGGTTGCGAAAATCTCTTCCATATCAGTCTCTTTCCCGCCTACTCGGCCGCCTGCTTGAAGCCGCCCTTGGCGAGCGCCGAACATTCGGCCATGACGGCAGAGGCGCGTGCAATCGGGTTGGTCAAGTAGAAATCCTTGACTGGCGAGATGAAGGCCGTTTTCTCGACTGGGCCGATTGCAATCGCCAACTTCTCGACGTCGGCAGGGTTGCCGGCCTCGATCGAGTCGACCGAAGCGAGATGCGGATACTCTGCATAGAGGGCCGAGCGCAAGGCCGCGAGCGAGTCAAATGGCAATTTCTTGCCAAGTGTGTCGGATAGGGCGCGCAGGATCGCCCAATCTTCCTTTGCATTGCCGGGAGCAAAGCCTGCCCGGCTGGTCATCTGCACGCGACCTTCGGTATTGACGTAGGTGCCCGACTTTTCCGTGTAGGCCGCACCCGGGAGGATCACGTCGGCATTGTGGGCGCCCTGATCGCCGTGCGTACCGATGTAGACGGTGAAGGCCTTGTCCTTCTTCGACCAGTCGAGTTCGTCGGCACCAAGCAGGAACAGCACGTCGAGCGCGCCCTTCATTTGAGCAACCGTCTTGCCGCTCTCGCCTGGAACGAAACCGATATCGAGTGCGCCCACACGGCTCGCGGCGGTATGCACCACGCCGAAACCATTCCAGTCGTCCCTGAGGGCACCAGCTTGCGCGGCAATCTTCGCGGCCAGACCCAATACTGCCTGGCTGTCCGGACGCGACAGTGCGCCCTGCCCGACGATGATCATCGGGTTTTTCGATTTCTTGAGGACCGACATGAACTTCACCGAGCCCGCAGCAAGCTCGGCTAGTGTCTCGGCTCCGCCGCCGAGATATTCATACTTGTAGCGCAAGTCGGCCTGTTCCCCGATCAGGGCAATGGGCGTTCCAGCGGCGCGCCAGCGCTTGCGGATACGGGCATTAAGCAGCGAAGCCTCAAAGCGCGGATTGGATCCGATGATAAGGATCGCATCGGCCTGCTCGATCCCGTCGATTGTCGGGTTGAACATATAGGAAGCGCGTCCACCCGCAGTATTGAGCACTGAGCCGTCCTGCCGCGCGTCGAAATTGGCAGAACCAAGCGACGTTAAAAGCGCCTTTAATGCATACATCTCCTCGACGCTGGCAAGATCACCGGCAATGGCGCCGATCCTGCTGCCCTTCGTATCCGCAACGGCGGCCCTTATCGCGTCGAATGCTTCCGGCCAAGTCGCGGCAACGAGACGGCCGTCCTTGCGGATATAGGGCCGATCGAGGCGCTGCGTGCGCAGGCCGTCCCAGATGAAGCGTGTCTTGTCGGAAATCCATTCCTCGTTCACCTGCTCGTTGACGCGTGGCAAAATACGCATCACTTCGCGCCCACGGGTATCGACACGGATCGCCGAGCCGACAGCATCCATCACGTCGATGGATTCGGTCTTGTTCAATTCCCACGGACGGGCCTGGAACGCGTACGGCTTCGACGTCAGCGCTCCGACAGGGCAAAGATCGATGACATTGCCCTGCAGCTCGGAAGTCATCGCCTGTTCGAGATACGTAGTGATCTCGGCATCCTCGCCGCGGCCGATCAGGCCGAGTTCGGAAATCCCGGCGACCTCGGTCGTGAAGCGGACGCAGCGCGTGCAGTGGATGCAACGCGTCATGATGGTTTTGACGAGAGGACCGATATATTTGTCCTCGACCGCGCGCTTGTTTTCCCGGTAGCGCGAACTGTCGACACCAAACGCCATCGCCTGGTCTTGCAGATCGCATTCGCCGCCCTGATCGCAGATCGGGCAATCCAGCGGATGGTTGATGAGCAGGAACTCCATCACACCTTCGCGGGCTTTCTTGACCATTGGCGTGTTGGTGAAGATTTCGGGCGTTTCGCCATTCGGACCGGGGCGCAGGTCGCGTACACCCATGGCACAGGAGGCGGCCGGCTTTGGCGGTCCGCCTTTTACCTCGATCAGGCACATGCGGCAATTGCCGGCGATCGACAAGCGCTCATGGAAACAGAACCGCGGCACCTCGGCACCCGCCGTTTCCGCTGCCTGCAGAAGCGTATAGTAATCCGGTACCTCGATTTCCTTACCGTCGACTTTGATCTTTGCCATCGTCTGTCCAACCTCGCGGAACATCCCGCATTTCAGTCTGGCATCCCCGCATCCGCTGGAATGCCTTCAATTTTCTACGTGCCAGCAACGCTGACGCGCAACTTGTTCAGGGTTTCCCCATCAATAGATTTGCCTGCCCCACCCAGTCGTCACGCAGAATGCGCCCGCCGAACTTGAGTTCGTCGTCAACCCGCGCGACGTCCTCGGCCGTCCACCCGGCAATTTGCGCGTAGGTGCGTATGCCCATGCCATTCAGCACCTGTTCGAGCTTCGGCCCGATGCCGGAGATCCGCTTCAGGTCATTAGCCTGGGCTGACGCGTCGGGGGTCGCGGGCTGAACGCTCGCGGTGTCGACAACGACCGCCTTCGGCCTTGCGGGTGCTTCAAGCACATCGGCCGACGCCGTGGCAGCCGTGCCACGAATGATCGTCTTCAGGTCGTCCACGTCGGCGGAGACGCGCGAACCGTCGGCCTCCGCCGTCTTCAAGTTCGCACCGAAGGCTCCAGCCATGGCACCGGCCCAGAAGCCCCACATCTGGCTGGCGATCCCGAGACCCATTGCGGATGCGGCGGCCGCGGCGCCGAGCGGCGGGGTCAGGAGGTTGACTGCGGCAATTGCCTGGTTCGGCATCAATGCCGTCCAAGCGTCCGAGCGGTTCTTTGCATCCTCTGCCATTTGCCCTTCCACTCTATTCCGCCGCTTCAAGCACAGGGCTTGGCGAGGCATTGCGTGAGAATTCTTCAATTCGGCGCTCGATCTCAGGGCGGAAATTGCGGATGAGGCCCTGAACCGGCCAAGCCGCGGCATCGCCGAGTGCGCAAATCGTGTGACCTTCGATCTGCTTGGTGACGTCGAGCAGCATTTCGATCTCACGCTTCTGCGCGTTACCGGTGACCATGCGCTCCATCACCCGCCACATCCAGCCTGTACCCTCGCGGCACGGCGTACACTGGCCGCAGCTTTCGTGCTTGAAGAAATAGGAAATGCGGGCAATCGCACGGACGATGTCAGTCGACTTGTCCATCACGATCGCGGCCGCCGTTCCGAACGACGACTTGACGGCACGCAGCCCATCGAAATCCATCGGGCAATCGATGATGTCGGCCGCTGTTACCACCGGGCAGGAAGCGCCGCCGGGGATGACCGCGAGAAGATTGTCCCAGCCACCGCGAATACCGCCGGCATGCTTGTCGACCAGTTCACGGAACGTAATGCCCATGGCTTCCTCGACGGTGCACGGCTTATTGACGTGACCGGAAAGCATGAAGAGCTTGGTGCCGACATTGTTCGGCCGGCCAATGCTGGAGAACCAGGCGGCGCCGCGGCGCAGGATTGTCGGGGCAACGGCAATCGATTCAACATTATTGACGGTGGTCGGGCAGCCATAGAGGCCCATATTCGCCGGGAACGGCGGCTTCAGGCGCGGCTGCCCCTTCTTGCCCTCGAGGCTCTCAAGCAGTGCGGTTTCTTCGCCGCAAATATAGGCGCCCGCACCGTGATGGACGAAAATATCGTAATCCCATCCATTCTTGTTGTTCTTGCCGAGTAGGCCGGCATCGTAACATTCGTCAATCGCCGCCTGCAGTGCTTCGCGCTCGCGAATATATTCGCCGCGCACGTAAATGTAGCAGGTATTGGCGCCCATGGCGAAACCGGCAATGAGGCAGCCTTCAATCAGCGTATGGGGATCGTGCCGCATAATATCGCGGTCCTTGCAGGTGCCAGGCTCCGACTCGTCCGCATTGACCACGAGATAATGCGGCCGGCCATCGCTTTCCTTCGGCATGAACGACCATTTCAGCCCGGTCGGGAAACCCGCGCCGCCACGCCCGCGCAGCCCGGAAGCCTTCATTTCATTGATGATCCAGTCGCGACCCTTTTCCAGGATCTGCTTGGTGCCATCCCAATGGCCACGGCCCATCGCGCCCTTCAAGGATTTGTCCTTGTGGCCATAAATATTGGTGAAGATGCGGTCTTTGTCAGCGAGCATTTCGCACCTGTCCTACTCTCTTCGTCCATTCCAGGCGAATGCGCGTCGCATACGCCAAATTGATTATCTCGGCTTCTTGCCGAAAACCTTGATGTATTCCGCTTCGCCGCCCTTGGCCAAAGCCTTGGCTTGCTTGACCCACTCGTCGCGTTCGATGCGGCCCTTGAAGTTCAAATAACTGTCGACCCACTCACGCTCGGCCTTCTTCCAGGCAGCCACCTGGGCAAAGGTGAAAATGCCGAGTTCATGCAGGATGTCTTCGATCTTCGGCCCAACCCCTGCAATCAGCTTGAGATCATCAACGACCGCCGGTCTTTCGATTGCAGCCGGACGATTCTTGTCTTCGAGCGAAACAGGCTTCGCGACCGCGCTTTCCCGCTGTACGGCCGGCTTTTCTCCAAGCGAACCCTCAGCGAGCGGCGGATTCTTGATGGCACCGCGCGCCGAAACAGGCCTGGCAGCCGGCTTCGACGTCGCATCCTCGGCGGCCTTCGTTGCCTTCACCTTGGATGGCGACTTGATGGCTGCATTGGTCGCCTCATCATGCGTGACGGGCTTGGCCGCATTCGACGGAGGAATGGAAGCAGCTTCCGAGCCTGCCCGTTTTACGGTTTTAGGCCTGGAGACGCCATTCCCATCAGTCAGCGATGTGAGGCCGCCTTCGGGCGCCGAGAAGAAACGCTCGATCTGCGGGCCAACCGGAATCGAGGCGCCATTTCCGGCCTCGAAAGCGTCAATTATTTCCTCAAGCCGTTCCGGGGTCAGATCTTCGTACGTATCCTTGAATACCATGACCATCGGAGCATTGACGCAGGCGCCGAGGCATTCGACCTCTTCCCAAGACAGCGTGCCCGCTTCGTTCGTGTGGAACTGCTCATGATGAATCTTGTGTTGGCAAACGCGCTTCAGGTCTTCCGAACCACGCAACATGCACGGCGTCGTACCGCAAACCTGGATGTGCGCGCGCGTCCCTACCGGCTTCAACTGGAACTGCGTATAGAATGTCGCAACCTCAAGGACGCGGATCAGCGGCATATCGAGCATGCCGGCCACGTGTTCGATCGCCGCCTTCGTCACCCAACCATCCTGCTCTTGCGCGCGCATCAGCAGCGGAATGACAGCCGACTGCTCGCGGCCCTTCGGATACTTGGCGATCGCTTTTTTGGCCCAAGCGCTATTTTCGCGATTGAACGCGAATGCCGCTGGCTGGATGCTATCTTCTGCAAGACGACGGACGGACATTAACGATCAACCTCACCAAATACGATATCGAGCGAGCCGAGCACCGCGGATACGTCGGCCAGCATGTGGCCACGGCACATGAAGTCCATGGCTTGAAGATGGGCAAACCCCGGGGCGCGCAACTTCACGCGGTAAGGCTTGTTGGACCCATCGGACACGAGAAAAACACCAAATTCGCCCTTGGGCGCTTCGACCGCCGCATAAACTTCACCGGCCGGCACGTGATAGCCTTCGGTATAGAGCTTGAAGTGGTGGATGAGCGCTTCCATCGAACGCTTCATCTCGCCCCGCTTGGGCGGCACGATCTTCGCGGACATGTTGGAGACGGGGCCAACTCGTTCCTTGCCGAGCAGGAATTCAACGCATCGGCGCATGATCCGCACCGATTGGCGCATCTCTTCCATGCGGATGAGGTAACGGTCGTAGCAGTCCCCATTCTTCCCGATCGGAATATCGAACTCCATTTCGGAGTAGCATTCGTAGGGCTGCGACTTGCGCAAATCCCATGCGGCGCCGGAGCCGCGCACCATGACGCCGGAGAAGCCCCATGCCCACGCGTCCTCAAGGGTGACAACTCCGATATCGACATTGCGTTGCTTGAAAATGCGGTTTGGCGTGATGAGATCGTCTAGGTTCTTTACGGTCTGCAAGAACGGATCACACCATTTGCCGATATCCTCGACGAGCTTGTCCGGGATATCCTGATGGACGCCGCCCGGACGGAAATAGGCGGCGTGCATGCGCGCGCCGCAGGCACGTTCATAGAACACCATCAGCTTTTCGCGCTCTTCAAAGCCCCAGAGTGGCGGCGTCAGTGCGCCGACGTCCATGGCCTGCGTCGTGACGTTAAGGAGATGCGAAAGGATACGCCCGATCTCCGAGAATAGCACACGGATAAGCTGGCCGCGCTTTGGCACCTCGATTTCGAGCAGCCGCTCTACGGCCAAAGCATAGGCATGCTCCTGGTTCATCGGTGCAACGTAATCGAGACGATCGAGATAGGGCACCGCCTGCAGATAGGTTTTGGCCTCCATCAATTTCTCGGTGCCGCGATGCAACAGACCGATATGCGGATCGACGCGCTCGACCACCTCGCCGTCCAGCTCAAGCACAAGGCGCAAAACGCCATGCGCCGCAGGATGTTGCGGGCCGAAGTTGATGTTAAAGTTACGGACGCTGTGTTCAGTCATGGCTAGCTTCCCGAGAGGGGGCATAAAGTCTCATCAACACGCTCAATTTGCCTTGGCCTTTTCGTCGCCCGGCAGCACGTAGTCCGTGCCTTCCCATGGCGATTGGAAGTCGAAATTGCGAAACTCCTGCCGGAGTTCGACAGGTTCGTAGACGACGCGCTTGATCTCGTCGTCGTAGCGGACTTCGACGAACCCGGTAAGCGGGAAATCCTTGCGCAGCGGATGCCCTTCAAATCCGTAATCGGTGAGGATGCGGCGAAGGTCCGGGTGGCCCGAAAAGAGAACCCCGTAAAGATCGTAGGTCTCGCGCTCATACCAATCAGCACCAGGATAGACCGCCGTTGCCGAAGGGACAGGCGTATCCTCGTCGGTTGCGACCTTGACCCGGATGCGCAGGTTCTGGCGGGGCGACAAGAGGTGATAAACCACATCAAAACGCTGCTCGCGCGAGGGATAATCGACCCCGCTGATATCGATCAGCGAGATGAACTGACACTGCACATCGTCGCGCAGGAACGTCAGGACGTCGAGCAACTTATCGCCCCCGACTTCGATCGAGAGTTCGCCATAGGCGATTTCGACCGATTTCAGCTCCAGAGAGGGCTTCTCGCTAAGGTAGCGGGAGAGTTCACCCAATGCTTCTTCGAACATGGCCCCCTCCTATCGCTCGATCGTTCCGGTGCGGCGGATTTTCTTTTGCAAGAGCAATACACCGTAAAGAAGTGCTTCCGCAGTGGGCGGGCAGCCTGGAACGTAGATATCGACGGGGACGACACGATCGCAGCCACGGACTACCGAGTACGAGTAGTGGTAGTAGCCGCCGCCATTGGCGCAGGATCCCATGGAGATCACGTAGCGCGGCTCAGGCATCTGGTCGTAAACCTTGCGCAGCGCCGGTGCCATCTTGTTGGTCAGCGTGCCCGCTACGATCATTACGTCCGACTGGCGCGGAGAAGCGCGCGGAGCAAAGCCGAAGCGCTCGCCGTCATAGCGTGGCATGGAGGTGTGCATCATCTCAACGGCACAGCAGGCAAGACCGAATGTCATCCACATCAGCGATCCGGTGCGCGCCCAGGTTACCAAAGCGTCAGCTGAAGTAACGAGGAAGCCCTTGTCTGCAAGCTCATTGTTGATTTCGCCGAAGAAAGCATCATCCGAACCGATGGGCTTGCCGGTGTTCGGGTCGAGAATACCCTTGGGTTTCGGTGCGACGAGGGTGGTGGTGCCGTCGGTCAATCCCATTCCAGCGCTCCCTTCTTCCACTCATAAATAAAGCCTATCGTCAGGACGGCGAGAAATACCATCATGGACCAGAAGCCGAACCAGCCGATTTTGCCGAAGGATATCGCCCACGGAAACAGGAAGGCCACTTCCAGATCGAAAATGATGAACAGGATCGAAACGAGATAGAACCGCACATCGAACTTCATGCGGGCGTCGTCGAAAGCGTTGAAACCGCACTCGTAGGCCGACAACTTTTCCGGATCCGGCGCACTGTATGCGACCAGAAAAGGCGCAACCAACAGTGCCAGACCGATTACCAGCGCTACCCCGATAAAGATAACGATGGGCAGGTAGGAACTTAATAGCTCGTTCATGATCCGTCTTTTTCCGCCTT
>NZ_JBBNAM010000244.1:0-23495 GCF_037994425.1 Phyllobacterium sp. | reverse complement strand
GTCCTCGGTCAGTGGCTCGACAGCGATGCCGGCTCCTGCTGCAAGCTGCTCGGCACGATCGAGCCTGACGTGTCGATCCACGGCCCTGGTGCCGGCGTGACTGTGAAGAAAGGCAACACCGCCCTTGCTGACAAGTTCACCGCTGCGATCGCAGCCATTCGCAAGAATGGAAAGTACAAGGAAATCAACGACAAGTATTTCAAGATCGACGTTTACGGCGGCGAAGATTGAACCGCTTTGAATTGACTTGACAAAAGCGAGTGGCGGCGGCCGCCGCCACTCGTTAAACTTCAAAGAATGACGGGCCGGCCGAGCTAAAGGGCCTTGGGGAATTGCCCGCGAACCAGAAAGTTGCCTATGGAAGGCTCAATAGCATTACTCGGGTTTGGCGAGGGCGGATGGGGCCCAAGCATAGCCAGCGGTGTTCTCGTAACGGTCAGCCTGGCACTGGCAACCCTGCCTGTCGGGTTGGTGATCGGGTTCTTCGTTGCCCTCGGCAAGCAATCATCGGAGCCATCCGTCAAGCTTGCCTCCAACATGTACACCACCATTTTCCGCGGCCTGCCGGAACTGCTGACGTTGTTCGTGGTCTATTTCGGCGCGCAGATCGGCATTCAGAAGCTGGCGCAGTTGGTCGGTTATACCGGCACGGTAGAGATTAATTCGTTCATCGCCGGCATGTTTGCCCTTGGTGTCGTCTTTTCGTCCTACGCCAGCGAGGTGTTCCTCTCGGCGTTTCGGGCAATCCCGAAAGGTCAGTATGAAGGCGGCTACGCCATCGGCCTTTCCAACGGACAGACGATGCGCAAGGTAATCCTGCCGCAGTTGATCCGCATCGCATTGCCCGGGCTTGCCAACCTCTGGATGATCCTGCTCAAGGACACGGCGCTTGTCTCTGCCATCGGGCTAGCCGACATCTTGCGCCAAACCGGTGTTGCGGCGCGCGTCACCAAGCACGCCTTCCTTTTCTTTGGCACGGCCTGCATGATCTACCTTGTCCTAGCGATCGTTTCATCATTCTTCATTGATGGTGTCGAGCGCTGGGCGGCCAAGAGTGGAGCAAAGCGATGACGCAAAGCTTCATCAATGCCAGCACACCGACGACAATGCGCCCGCCTGCGCCGCCCCGGAAATGGACGAAGCCGCGAATAGTTGGACACCTGTTGGTTGGACTATGGGCCGCCCTTATCCTTGGCCTGCTCGTTTATCTCTACACGGCCTGGAATCCTGAACTCATCGGCAAATATGGCCCGAGCTACATGGCGGGTTTGAAAACAACCATCGGCCTCGTGACCTCGTCGATCATCCTCGGCGCGATACTCTCGATACCGGTGGTCCTCGGACGGCTGAGCAAAAACAAGATCATCGCCTCGCTTGCCTATGCCTATGTCTATTTTTTCAGAGGGACTCCGCTGATTGCGCAGGTCTTTCTGATCTATTACGGCCTGGGTTCGTTCAAGCCGTTTCTGGAAGCGATCGGCCTGTGGGTTTTCCTGCGTGAAGCCTGGTACTGCGCACTTCTTGCCTTTTCGCTGAATACAGCTGCCTATCAGGCGGAAATCTTGCGCGGCGCCATCAGGAGCGTTCCGCTCGGCCAATGGGAAGGTGCAGCATCGCTCGGTGTCTCGAAGTTCGTCACTTTCCGCAAGGTCATCCTGCCCCAAGCGCTGATCGTTGCGTTGCGCCCCTACGGCAATGAAGTGATCCTCATGATCAAGGGCTCGGCCATCGTCGCACTTATCACTGTCTACGATCTGATGGGTTATACGCGACTTGCCTATTCCCGTACCTTCGACTTCCAGGCATATCTCTGGGCGGCCATCATCTATCTTATTCTTGTGGAAATCCTGCGCCATATCTGGGATTGGATGGAACGGCGCATCACGCGCCACCTGATCCGATAAACACCTCCACAGGAAGAAGTATTTCTGGCCATGCTAAAAATCTGGGGTCGAAAGAACTCGACCAACGTCAAGAAAGCACTATGGGCCGCCGAAGAACTCGGCGTTCCTTATGAGAACATTCCAGCTGGCGGCCCATATGGTGTCGTCTCCGACCCGGACTATCGGGCCAAGAACCCAAACGGCCTTGTGCCGACCCTCGAGGACGACGGCCTCGTGCTTTGGGAAAGCAACACGATCGTCCGCTATCTTGTCGCCAAGTACGGCCAACCGTCACTTTTTCTCGCCGACCCTGCCGCTCGAGCCGATGCCGAACGCTGGATGGACTGGCAGATATCGTCGCTTTCCGGACCGTTCCGCGACGTGTTCTGGAACGTCGTTCGCCTTCCACCGGAGCAGCAGGACCAGACGGCCAAGGAAAGGGGCCTAAAGGACTGCAGCCGCCTCTTCGGAATTGTCGACGCGGCTCTTGCGAACCAACCCTATCTCTCCGGTGAAGAATTCGGCATAGGCGACATTCCGGTTGGCTGCTTCGCGTATGCCTGGCTAGAAATGCCCATTGAAAGGCCAGAGCATCCGCATCTTGCCGCCTGGTATGAACGGCTGAAACAGCGACCCGTCTATCAAAAGGCGGTGATGACATCCCTGACCTGAAGCCCGCGGATTCTACTTCTGCGGCTTCAACCGCCAGATGCCCAGAAGACCATCCTGATAGACGGCTTCGTCCGTCGGGATGGTGATCGCTTCGGTATTCGCCCATTTTTCTGCAAAATCCCGATAATTGGACGAAAAGACATTCCCCGACTGACCTGTCGTCTGGATATAGGTCGAGCGATCGAGGTCGGCGAGATCGAATAGTCCGCGATAGCTCGTACCGTGGGTGACGCGGTACGGATTGATCTCGTCGCCGTATGAGGACTTACCCCGGTCCAGCGTGAAAGCGCCGCCCGAAGCAGGCACGGTGATGTTAAAGAGCCGTTCGAGGGGACTGACCTGCGAGAATGGCCGATGCGCCCCATAGGCGTAATGGAGCACCCCCCAGGTCCACGACTTGCGATCCGATCCAAGACGCGTCTCGAGATCCCTCACTGCATCCTGCAGCGATAACGCCAGAATGTCGCCGCAGCTTTCCTTCTCAGGAGTTCGCCGGTCGTCGCACCAGTCGCGCGCCGGGCTTGGTCCGAGCCAGCGGAGCATAGCGGTAATGTGGGCCTGCCAGTAGGAGGGGAGCGCATCGCCTAGGTCGTCTTCCAGAATGCGCTTGATCGCAATCCGCAGCCAGGCATTGAAGAGCAAGGGCTCGGTGCGGGTGCGGTCTTCCACAAAGTTCCAGCCGCTTAATTGCGTCACCACACCCTGATCGACGTCCGGGCGGTCCTTGATCGCCTGCAGCATCACCGGCAGCAGCGCAGCATAGCCGTTGCTATGGACGTCACCCTGAACCTTGCGATTGGTTTCCAGCGTCTGCTGGTTTGCGCCGTAGACCAATGTCTTGATGCGCTCAAGGCGCCAGGGTTCATCCCAGTCGAACGTGAGAAAATGCGGGTAGTTCGCATCGACAATCTTTGTGTTGGCGGTCGCAAGCACATTCTCGGCGGGGTTATTGACGCGCGGCAGTTCACCATAGGGGATGAAGCCCTTCCAATCATAAATGGCATCCCAACCCGGCGACGGAGCCCGCCCCATGATCTGGTTTGCCGGATCACGTACCGGCACCCTTCCCGGCGCAATCATGCCAATACTGCCATCGACATCGGCGATCACGATGGATTGCATGGGTGTGATGAAATCCTGCATTCCATTTTGGAAATCGCTGACCGTTGCGAAATCCCACAGCCTGAGGCCCGCCGAAATCGTCTTGTCGTCACCTGCAAGCGCGGTCCACGACAATGCCGCGACGGTTCCGTCCGGCATGTAGTGGTCGAGTCCCCGGTAGTCAGCGGGCAAGACGGGGCCATGCCGTGTGACGAGCCGGTCGAAACTGACATTGGACCCGCCCTTCACTTTGATATCCACGCGCTTTTTGTCGAAAGGCCGAAATCCCTGGGGCGTTTGATACTCGTTAGGATTGGCGGGATTGATCCTTTCGACGAAGAGATCCTGAACATCCGAACCCGTATTGGTAAAGCCCCAGCCGAGCCTGTCATTGCGTCCGAGCAAGACCAGTGGCGCTCCCGGCAACGTCACGCCAACAAGATTCTTGACCGCGCCGTCTTTCCCCTTCACCTGCAGATGCGCCAGGTACCAGATGCCCGGCGCGCTCAGGCCAAGATGCGGATCATTGGCGAGAATTGGCTTGCCAGTTGCTGTGCGCGCGCCACCGACGACCCAATTGTTCGATGCCCCTGTGGACATGACGTCGTTCAGGGAGGCGTAGCGGCGCTCGAAATCTGAGGCACCCGCCTTGAGCGTTCCGCTCGAGAGGCCGAGGATCTGCCGTAGATCCGGCAGTGGCGGGGGCGTATCACCGGCAACGGGAGGCTCAAGATCGGTTATCTCCGCATCGCTCATGCCAAGGCGGGCAAATTTCAGACGCAGGACCTCGTCGTCGATATTGGCGCCGAGCGAGACGGACATTAGATTCAAGGTCACGATCACGTCTGCGGCGGTCCACTTCTCCGGCGCATGGCCAAGAATGACGAATTCGGGCGAATATTTCGAGCCGAATGAAGGCGGCGCACTCTCGATAAAAGCATTGATTCCACGCACATAGGCGTCGATCTTGCCACGATCCTCAGCGTCGAGCGCCGCAACCGAGCTTTCGGCCGATTCGTAGAGGCTAATCGACCGGATGAAGCGATCGGTAGAGACGGTCTTGTCACCGAATATCTCCGACAGCCGGCCCTGCCCCGCCACGCGGTTCATTTCCATCTGCCACAAGCGCTCCTGTGCATGGACAAATCCGAGGGCCGTCAGTACGTCCTCGACTGAACTGCCGCTGATATGGGGAACGGCGTTCCCGTCGCGCGTGATGCTGACGGGTGCTGACAGGCCGGCAAGCGTCGCCTCACCTGTCGCCGGTGTAACCGAGCGGGCAAACCAGATATAAGCGAGGACCGAAGCAAGCAATGCTATGGGGATGAGCGAGAAGACAATCCACAATAGGCCTTTGATGATCCGCCGCATTGTCCTAACGTCCCCCAAGCTAGTACTTACACCAGGACCTATCTGACAGAGGAATTTATGCAATGGCAACAGTCGCTTTTATTGGCCTTGGCGTCATGGGCTACCCGATGGCCGGTCACCTGAAATCGCGCGGCGGCCATGAGGTTACGGTATTCAACCGCAATGGCGATAAAGCCAGGAAATGGGCGGAAGCCTTCAATGGCCGCCACGCGCCGACGCCTGCGGCAGCCGCCGAGGGCAAGGATTTCGTCTTTTCCTGTGTCGGCAATGATGATGACCTGCGAACCGTGACCATCGGCGAGAACGGCGCGTTTCACGCGATGAAACAGGGGGCGATCTTCATCGATAATACGACGGCCTCTGCGGAAGTTGCACGTGAACTTGACGCAGAAGCCCGCAGCAGAGGTTTTCACTTTCTCGATGCGCCCGTCTCCGGGGGGCAGGCTGGTGCCGAAAACGGCGCTCTGACGGTGATGGTCGGCGGCGAACCGGACGCGTTCGAGCAGGCAAAGCCGGTCATCGAATCCTTCGCCAAGATGGTCGGCCTGATGGGCTCCGTGGGCGCAGGGCAACTGACCAAGATGATCAATCAGATCTGTATCGCCGGCCTAGTCCAGGGCCTCGCCGAGGGTATACACTTCGGCAAGAAGGCTGGTCTCGATATCGAGAAGGTGATCGAAGTGATTTCCAAGGGCGCGGCCGGATCGTGGCAGATGGAAAATCGCCACAAGACCATGAATGCGGGCAAATACGATTTTGGCTTCGCCGTGGATTGGATGCGCAAGGACCTCGGCATCTGCCTAGCCGAAGCGAATCGCAACAAAGCCAAGTTGCCGGTCACGGCGCTGGTGGATCAATTCTACAAGGACGTGCAGGAAATGGGCGGCAATCGCTGGGATACGTCATCGCTCCTGGCGCGGCTCGAGAAGTAATCGAAACCGGCCAGAATTAGGCCGGCTCTTTCTCGATGCTCATATAATCGAGCGGCAATTCAGTCGTGTACTTGATCTGCTCCATTGCGAAAGCCGAAGAGACATCCCGAATGTCGATCTTGGTGATCAGGCGCTTGTAGACTGCGTCATAGGCGGCGATGTCCGGCACGACCACGCGCAGGAGATAGTCGACGTCGCCGCTCATGCGATAGAATTCAACGACTTCCGGGAAGTCCTGCACAACCTCCGAAAAGCGCTTCAGCCACTCGTTGGAGTGGGAGCCTGTCCGGATCGAAACGAAAACGGTCACCCGCGTATTGACGCGTACAGGATCGAGAATCGCGACGCGGCGCTGGATCACCCCGTCCTCCTCGAGTTTCTGGATGCGCCGCCAGCACGGCGTCGTCGAGAGCCCCACCTTTTTGGCGACGTCCGCTACGGCAAGTGTTGCGTCTTCCTGCAGCAGGCGGAGGATCTTGCGGTCGAGTCTGTCCATGTCTGTCTTCCCCTTACCACGAGCCTGCCGATGGCCGCACAAACAACGCAGTAATCATTTGAATTTGCGCATAAACCGTTCGATTTTGGCTCATGCTCTGGAATGAGATACTTTATGGTCTGATAACCACCGAGCGTACAAGAAAATTATTCCAATCTTTGTAAATCTCAAAAAAATTTCGTGCGCGAATTCAAGAAATTAGATTCTTGACCTTCTCGCGCAGCGCCGGAAGAACGTTATCCGCGAACCATGGATTTTTCTTCAACCACACGTTGTTGCGCCACGATGGATGCGGCAGGGGCAGAATTGCAGGACCTGACTTCGCGGTGAAATAATCCTGCCAGTTCTGAACCGTCTCGGTCATGCTGCGTCGACGGCGCTCGCGCAGGTGATAAGCCTGAGCATACTGGCCGATGGTAAGGATCAGCTCGAGTTGCGGCATGGATCGAAATACTCGGTCGTGCCATATCTCTCGGCACTCCCGTCTGGGTGGCAAATCGCTGCCGTGTGAATCGTAACCCGGAAAGCAAAAGCCCATCGGTACAATGGCAAATTTGTCCGGATCGTAAAACAGGGCGCGGTCGACGCCGAGCCAGTCGCGCAGCCTGTCACCCGACGGATCGTTGAACGGAAGGCCGGTATTGTGCACGCGGATTCCGGGCGCTTGCCCGCAGATTGCGATGCGCGCCGTCGCCGAGACGACGCAGACGGGGTTGGGTTCATTCGGCAAAGGCGGGCCGTAGCGGGGGTCATCACGGCAGATCCGGCACGCCTTTATCCCGGCAGTGAGTGCCGCAAAATCTGTGGCCGGCAATGTCAGGCCCTGGCGCTTGGCCGGCCGGATACCTCAGCTTGCCAGCGACGCAAGTGTCCCATTTCTTCCGGTATCTGCAACTTGGCGGGCTTCAGGAAATCCGTTGCAACGAGCAAGGTAATGTCAGCAATCGAAAAAGCACTCCCGGCAATGAACTCGTTCTGCGCCAGCTGATCGTCCATGATTTTCATGTATTGCAGTGCTTTAGGTCGATTGGCTTCGCCCCAGGCGGGAACCTGCGGTATTTCCCATTCGATCATTGCGGGATGCGTGTGGCGGAAGGCGGCCGTGATTGCGGCCATAAGATAAAGCTCAACACGACGGTTCCACATCTCGACCAGGGCTTTGCCCAACGACCCCGTGCCAAAGAGCGGGGGCTCGGGATACAGTTCCTCAAAATAGCGGGAGATCGCCACGGACTCGGTGAGGATCGTGCCATCGTCGAGTTCAAGAATTGGCAGACGCTGAAGTGGATTGAGAGCCGTAATCCCTGGTGACTTGTGCTCCATTGCTGCCATGTCCACTGGAATCAACGGTACCTCTATGCCTTTCTCGGCAAGGAATATCCGCATCCTGCGCGGGTTGGGCGCTCGCCCTCCATCATACAATTTCACCATAATCCTCCCAATAAGCGGTCGAGCCAAGCGTAGACTTGGTCGGCGATACTTGGCGAACGAATCGTCTCCGTCTCCGCGGGCATTGCCTCATGCTCCCTGCGCCAATCCTGAGGGGTCTCGAACCTGCTGGCCCAAAGACCCTTGTGCGCCCGTGCCGCCTCGGCTTGCGTATCATGATAATCGCCATAGGCGACAGCTTGTCCAGCCTCCACCATGGCCCGGTTGAGATTGGTTTCACCAACATAACAGATCGCAACGCTACGATTATATTTGTCTCGTCCCGATGCCTCGCAGCGCACTTCCCGGCCGCCGACGATTTTTATCAGCGCCTGGCGCGAGATTTTCCCACACGCCGTCTGCGCCGCTCCATCCCCACAATCCTGCGCGAGCTCCGGCGCGTCGATTCCCTTGAGGCGAACATGATTGCCGGCGATAGAGATTGTATCGCCATCGATCACATAGGCCTTGCCGGCGAGCAATTCTGCGGGTGGTCGCATGTTGAGCTTCGCTGCTAGAAGCGCCACCAACGCAAAGAAGATGACCATCAGGGCAAGATCCCAGAACCAGCGCCATCGGGAACGCTGCGTCAAAGAAGGCCGCGCCCATCGGCGGCGATCCCTGCGATAGCCGGTCATTGGCGCACCGAAAAGAGAAATGTCATTCGGCGATCTTGCCTCGTGTAAACCATTCGAATCTCAACAATCGATTTGATCCTCTATTAATCATTTCTGAATACGGTTGCGATGCAATGCTGCCGACAAGTGCAGATTGGGGCCATCTGGAACGAGGCACATGGCATCGCTCGACGCAATCACAGCAGACAAGAACATTGTTGATCGTCGCAAAATGCCGCGAAACAGGGACCTGTCGACTGTCATGCGTGGTGCCCGCGACCAATTGATGGAGCGGGCTGGCGGCAACCACCTCGAGCGCGAACTGCTGTTCATGCATACGCGCGCGCTAATCGTGAATACCGCAACGTTTCCGCTCTTGATCGTCATGATAGCGGGTGTTGGCGTATTCTCCGGCTCCGGCGGCAGCATCATCGTCTGGGCCGCTTTCACGATGGGCCTTTACATGCTCTTCGGGCTCTTCGCGCGCAGGCTCGCAAAGCGAGGCATTGCTAACCGTCACGTCCGCAAATGGCAGATGATCTTTCTCGGCGGTCATTTCATGACCAGCATTGGCTGGGCCTACTTCGCCTTTCTCGACTGCGCGCCGTGCGGCATCAGCTACTATCCGGTGGTCAAGGCCGTCGTGATTATCCTTGCCATGGCGATCACAGCCATCGTCTCTTCCGCCTTGCGGGCTGCCATCCTTGCTGCCTTCACCCTGCCCGTCCTCGCCTATACGCTGCTTGCCGCCAAACATCTCGGCAGTCCGCTTTCCGCCATTATGGTGGTCATGCTGTTTGCCGGCCTCACTTTCTTCTATCTGGTGGCGCTGCGCCTCAACCAATCCGTCGCCATTACTTTGGCGCTGCAGGCGGAAAAGGATGCCCTGATTGCCGAACTCGAGACAGCCAATGCCATGTCGGACGAGGGCCGCAGGCGCGCCGAAGAGGCCAACCTTGCCAAATCGCGTTTCCTGGCTTCGATGAGCCACGAATTGCGCACGCCCCTCAACGCCATTCTTGGCTTTTCCGAGGTCATGGCCAAGGAAGTGCTCGGGCCCCTCGATAATGGCACGTATCGCGAATACGCAAGCGACATCCATGCCTCCGGCGAACATCTCCTCAACCTTATCAACGAAATCCTCGATCTCAGCCGCATCGAGGCGGGCCGCTACACGATCAATGAAGAGCCGCTACACCTTGCCGACATCGCCAATGAATGCATTCACATGATGAAGCTCAAGGCGCGCAACAAGGACATTACGCTGGTTCCGCAATTTGAGAAGGGCATGTTGCGCATCAAGGCCGACGAGCGCTCGATACGCCAGATTGTGCTGAACCTCATGGCGAATGCGATAAAATTCACGCCCACCGGCGGACGGGTTCATGTCAAGGTCGGATGGACGGCGGGCGGCGGCCAATATCTCTCCATCCGCGATAATGGTCCCGGCATTCCGCAGGAGGAAATACACGTCGTCCTTTCGACCTTCGGCCAAGGGTCTATTGCCATCAAGAATGCCGAGCAGGGAACCGGACTAGGTCTCCCCATCGTTCAGGCTCTCGTGAACCTGCACGACGGCCAGTTCCATCTGTTATCGAAACTGCGTGAAGGCACCGAGGCGCTTGCAACATTTCCACGCAGCCGCGTCATCCCCGACGAAGCGAAGCGCAAGAGCGCCGTTCAGCGAAAAGCTGCCTAAAACAGTCAACTTCAATTTATTGTCATTTGCGCGCCCCGCAGCGCACCTGCATTGCTGCGTCCAAGGCAACGAATTCAATGGGAAAGACATGAACGCGAACGGAAACGACCGCCCTCTTTTTGTCCCGGCTCTCGGCCGCGTCTACCAATCGCTCGGCGACCTGTCGGAGACGATCCTCAGGGTGATCGCCGGCGCGGCCCTCGTCGTCCACGGTTCGGCCAAGATCGCCAACCCGTTTGGTGCGGTCGGTATGGTCGAGGGGCTCGGGTTCTATCCGGGCGTATTCTGGTCGCCGCTTCTCGCCGCCACGGAGTTCTTCGGTGGCATCCTCCTCGCCCTCGGGCTGCTGACGCGCCCCGCTGCCTTCGCGACGATGATCGTTCTCATCGTCACGGTCTATTTCCACTGGATCGTCCAGGGACAAGGCTGGGGCGGCTCGGAAAAGTCGATCCTCTGGACGGCGATCCTGTTCTTCTTCGTCATTCGCGGCGCAAGCCGCCACTCGGTTGATGCCAAGATCGGCAAGGAATTCTAGGTAGCGAAAATGGCCCGCTGTCGCGGGCCTATTATCAATCGCGGTTGCTGACGCCCGCCTGATCGAAGGTCGCCATGCCGCTGTGGCAGAGCGCGGCGGCCTTGACGATCCCTGCCGCGAGGGCTGCGCCTGTCCCCTCGCCGAGCCGCATGCCGAGATCGAGGAGCGGCTTCTTGCCGAGTTGTTCCAGAACCTTGCGGTGGCCGGGCTCGGCCGAAACATGCCCGAACAGGCAGTGATCGATCGCCTGCGGATTGGCGCGGTGGAGGATCGCAGCGGCAGCCGTCGCGACATAGCCATCGACGACGACCGGAATTTTTTCCACCCGGCTGGCGAGGATTGCGCCCGCCATGGCGGCGATCTCGCGGCCACCGAGACGGCGCAAGATCTCAAGCGGGTCTTTCAGATGCGATGCGTGGAGGGCAACCGCCGTGCGTACGGCTTCGGCCTTGCGCCGCAGCCCTTCGCTGTCGGCACCGGTGCCGGGTCCAACCCAGTCTTCTGCCGTGCCTCCGTAAAGGCCATGGAAAATTGCAGCGGCAATCGTCGTATTACCGATGCCCATCTCGCCTATGCACAAAAGGTCGGTGCCGCCGGCGATAGATTCCATGCCGAACGCCATCGTTGCCGCGCAGGTCTTTTCATCCATCGCGGCTTCCTCGGTAATATCCGCCGTCGGATACTCAAGCGCGAGGTCGAAGACTTTCAGGCCGAGGTCATAGGCGATGCAGATCTGGTTGATGGCAGCGCCGCCCGCAGCAAAGTTCTCGACCATCTGCGCCGTCACCGATGACGGATAGGGGGAAACCCCTTTTGCCGTAACACCATGATTGCCGGCGAAAACCGCCACCAGCGGGCGTGTGACCTGCGGTCGCGAACGCCCTGTCCAGGCCGCGAGCCATTCGACGATCTCTTCTATGCGCCCGAGGGCACCCGGAGGCTTCGTCAGTGTCGCATCGCGCTTGCGCACGGCAGCAACAGCAGCTTCGTCGGGTCCGGGCAAAGTATCGATGAGCGTGCGGAAATCGTCAAACGGCAGGCCAGTGGTCATGATTGTCCCTTGCGGTCAAGTCTTCATGGCAAATTAGACGTCTCCGTCCTATAAGCGCTGGATTGGAAAACGCAAAGGTCAACACGCGCCACAGAGTGTCGCGGCTTCCGTGAATAGAGGTGTGCGGCATGGAATTGCTCAACGAGACGATGCGGTCGCTCGCCTTCCTGTCGCGTCTGCCGGTTTCGACGCGCTGGTTCCGCGATTACGACGGTTCGCTTGCGGGCTGTGTCCGAAGCTTTCCGATCGCGGGCATTATCATCGCTATGCCCGCCGCCCTTGTCCTGGCCGCAACCTCCGCCCTGCCCGCCTATGCGAGCGCGCTGCTGGTCGTCGCCGTCCTGATCGTAACGACAGGCGCATTGCACGAGGACGGCCTTGCCGATGTCGCTGACGGCTTCTATGGCGGCGGCTCGCCGCAGCGCCGGCTCGAGATCATGAAGGATTCGGCAATCGGTTCGTATGGAACACTCGCCCTTATCCTCAGCGTTCTGCTGCGCACGGCGTTGCTCGCAACGGTTCTCGGCGAACTTGGCCTCCTGCAATCGCTTGCCGTCTTGATCGGCACCGAGGCCGTCAGCCGCGCCGCGCTCGCCAAGTTCTGGCAGAGCCTGCCGTCCGCGCGTGTGGGCGGCGTTGCCGATCAGGCAGGTACCCCCACCGCCGACGCGGCCAATTTTGCCCTTGCGATCGGAGGTGTTGTCCTCGCACTCTCCTTTGGCTTTGCTGCCGGCGTACTGGCGATCGTGGCGGCAGGCGCGATGGCGACACTCGCTTTTCTTGGATTCTCCGCGCTTTGCCGTGCAAAGATAGGCGGCCAAACCGGGGATACGCTCGGAGCCATGCAGCAGTTCGCGACCATTTCGCTGCTGCTTGGGCTTGTCATTGCCCTTTGATCGTACCAAGTGTTGAACATGAGCATCATAGAGTCACCCTGCATCCTCGTTTGCGCCATCGACATGAAGACCGGCTTCTGCTTCGGCTGCGGGCGCACGCGCCAGGAAATCGGGGCATGGTTGGACCTTTCGCCGGAAGATAGGCGCACGATCATGGCCGCACTGCCTTCGCGTCTCGATACGGTTGAGCGGCGTCCGCGCCGCGAAACACGGCGCAGCCGCATGGCGCGCGAACGCGAACAGGAGGCCTGACAAGCATGAGCCGGCTGTTTTGGATCATCATTGCACTTGTTGGCGCGGCCCTGCTACTGCTCATGGCCAACAGCGACAGTGGCTCGACCCTCGGCCTGGCCAATGACGACTTCGCCCGCTTCGCCTATATGGGCATCTGGGGCATTGTGCTCGCCTCTGCGTTGCTCGGCTCCGGCATCCGGCTCAGCCACTTCCTGCGCAGCATGGCGGTCTGGATCATCATCATCCTCGCCCTCGTCGCCGGTTATCAGTATCGCTACGAACTGCAGGACGTTGGCCACCGCATCACGGCGGGCCTTATTCCCGGCAGCCCGATTTCCAATCGGGACGCCGATGGACTCGTCACGGTGACGCTTGCGAAAGCCGAGAACGGGCATTTCGAGGTTCGAGGCGATGTCAATGGCGCCACGGTGCCATTCATGGTCGATACTGGGGCCTCGTCGATCGTCCTCTCTGCCGATGACGCCCGTCGCGCAGGGCTCAATCCCGACAAGCTCGCCTATGCAACCTCGGTCCTGACCGCCAACGGTATGGCAAAGGCAGCCAACGTTACCTTGAACACTATCAAGATCGGGGCGATCGAGCGACGCAACGTCCGGGCTATGGTCATTCAGGATGGCCGCATGGAGGGCAGTCTCCTCGGCATGAACTTCCTGAATTCGCTCAGCGGTTTTTCAGTGCGGGGTGACCGGCTGGTGCTTTCGGACTAATGCCTTTCAACCGCTTTCCACATAGGCGGCAAGCTTTTCAAGCGTCGAGCGTGTGCCTTCCTCATTGTCTTCGCGGCTGATGCCGGGCGGAATGTTTGAACAGGTGATGGTCACCTCGGTGGACTTGCCGAGCGGTTGGAGCATCGTGTCTACGATCATCTCGCCGGAAAAGGACGGATCCGGCGAATCGAATTCGACGGCCCATGTAATCCGGCGGTCACGAACCAGACTCGCAAAGCGACCCCGAAACGTATCGGTTTTTTCGGAACTCTTGCCGCGCGAGGAATCGTCGTCGTCGGGATAGACGAGAGACATGCTGAACGCACCGCCTTCCCGCGCTTCGAACGCGTGGACGATGGCGCGCATCGAACCCGGCGGCAGCCAGGCAGCCACCGCCTCCGGATCGAGATAGGCACGAAAAATAGCCTCGCTGGGTGCATCCACGAGGCGCGATACTGTCGTACTGGCGGCTTCGCTCATGGCCGGACAATATCGAATCGGTGCACGGTTTCCAACCGCGCCGAGGATCGTGAGTTCAGGCAGCCTCGGCGGCGGCGCTGTAGACACCCTCATAGGCGCGGCGGATCACCGAGCTGTCAGCTTCCGCACGATTGGCCTCGGTCGACAGCATCTGCCGCCAGCGGCGCGCGCCCGGAGCGCCATGGAACATGCCGACCATGTGCCGCGAAATGTGCGAGAGCCGTCCGCCTCGCGCGATATGAAAGTCGGCATAGGCGCACATGTGATCGATGATGCTTCCGATCGCCGGCGAAGTGACAGGCTCGCCGTAAATTCTGCGATCGACATCGAGGAGCAGCTGCGGGTCCTGATAGGCGGCGCGGCCGAGCATCACGCCATCGACGTGCCTCAAATGCGATATCGCCTCATCCAGCGAGTGGATGCCACCATTGACGCCGATAAAACGTTCCGGATTTTGCTGCTTCAAACGATAGACCCTGTCGTAATCGAGCGGCGGTATCTCACGATTTTCCTTCGGCGAAAACCCTTTGAGCCAGGCTTTTCGCGCATGCACCCACAAAGCATCGGCGCCGGCTGCGAACACCCGGCCGGTCAGTTCGTCGAGTGCTACTTGCGTGTCCTGGTCATCGACACCGATCCGGCACTTGACCGTCACAGGTATCGTGACCGCCTGCTTCATCGCATCGACGCAGGCGGCAACGACATCCGGTGTCTGCATCAGGCATGCGCCAAACGCGCCGGACTGCACGCGGTCCGAAGGACATCCAACATTGAGATTGATTTCCGTGTAGCCCATGGACTCGCCAATGCGCGCCGCGCTGGCCAGCTTGAGCGGATCCGACCCGCCCAATTGCAACGCAACGGGGTGTTCCGCATCGTCAAAACCAAGGATTCTTTCGCGATTGCCATGGATTGCGGCATCGGCGACGACCATTTCGGTATAGAGCAGCGCACGGCGCGTAAATTGCCGATGCAGCGTCCGGCAATGCCGGTCCGTCCAGTCGATCATAGGCGCGACTGCGAAAATCGGTGTGCCCAATTTCCGTGACTTCTCGTACAAATTCAATTTGATAGCATCATTTTCGCGGTTCATATTTTGGCAGCCGTTTTCAGTCTATTGCATGGCTCCTACAACATTGGCACGGAGAGGCGGCATGTTGTACCAATGGGAACCATAATGTCTCGCCGTCGAAAAGACGGCACAACGGGATATACCGTACAGATCGTCCGTAAGCAAAAGGGCGTTATTATCCATCGGGAGTTTATGGCAAGTGGCCTGACCTGCAGATACGCCATACAAAAGCAAGTCACGCCGGCTGAAGTTGGCCTATCAGCCCATGGAGCGTGCGCTGCCATGATTAATATGTGGTGAAGCGTCGTGGCGTTTCCAATAGCTCTGCAGCCAATTCGTAGGCGAAAACGCCAAGGGCACTGCCCCGAGGACGGCCGAGCATCGTTTTTGGCCGCCTATACTTTAATGTACCCGCGATACACCTACGTATGATTCCATCATGAGAGTTTGCGAGCTATTCTAAATAGAGTAGCGATCCTCCCCCACTCGCTACTCGTTCCCCGCTGACCGCCCAGCCTTTATCTGGGCGGTCTTTTTATGGCCTTAAAATCAACGACGCCCCACGTGAGCAGGGCGCCGTAATTAGGTTATGCTGTCTGGATGATCTGCTTGTCGTCCATCTCGGGAATGCTCTCTGGCCCACCTTGTGCAACAAAGGTCGTATCAAGATGGTACCACATACCAAGTGGGCTGTTGCATGAACTGCAATGTATCACAGTGGAATTGGTCACACCGGTTGGAATGTAAAGATATGTCACCCCGCAGGTTGGGCAGTGTGATTTGAAGTTGAGTCTTTGCGGCATGACGCCCCTCCACGCAATGCGGCTCAAGGATGGTTTGCCTCGGCCCGCTTCTCCCTACATACTATTATTTAGGCACATTGCACCCTGCTTGCGCAAGTGGATCAAGGAGCTTTGATGGGCGCGGCAAGCCTCAGACCTGATCCAATGCGTGAACTGCAGCAATGATCCGCTCTTGATCGGCGGTCGTCAGCGGCAGAATCGGGCGCGGCGGCCGCGTATTCGTGAGGCCCATGGCGTTGGCGGCAGCATGGACAACACGATAGCTGCTCAATTCCTTGAACAGCGCCCAGAGCGGAGCAAAACAGCCATCGATGCGCTCCACTTCAGCGGTATCGCCTGCCTCGGCGGCCCGTGTCAATTTCAGAGACGGTTCCGGCAGCAATCCGGCAACGACGCTATACCAGGCCGCTCCTCCGGCAAGCAGCGCTGCCGGCGCGTTCCAGTCGCCGCTGTACCCGATGGCGAAATCGGACGGAAGCGCAGCTTTGAGCATTTCGTGGGTCGCCCACATCTCTGGCAGGGGCTGCGCCGGGTTCTTCACGGCCACGATGTTCGGCACCGAGGCGAGGCGCTCGAGCAGCGCATTGCCGATCGAAAAGTGCGTGGTGCCGGGATTGTTATAGACACACATGGGAAGGTCAGTTGCGCCAGCAACAGCAGAATAATGCTGGAACACTTCCTCATCAGTGAGCGGCGTATAGGAAACCGGAGCAAGCAGAAGGCCATCAGCACCCGCGGCCTGTGCGTCGCGCGCGAGTTCCTGGGCATCATCCGTTCGCAAGGCCCCGACACTGACGATCATCGGCACACGTCCACCAAGACATTCCGTCGCCGCCTCCATCGCTCGGCGGCGTTCGGCGCGGGCGAGATACATGTAGGACCCCGTGCTGCCGAGAAGTCCGACAGAGTCGACGCCGGCATGGCTCAAACGGTCGAGAAGCCTGCACAACGGATCGACTTCAATGCGACCGTTATCGTCGGCGGGCGTGATAGGAAATGCAGACAAACCATGGAATAGCAAAGCTTTTTTCTCCTTCGCCAGCGCATCAAGCATAGCAGACGGCCACAACAGGCCCAACGTTTTCGAAGGCACCGTATCAGCGGCATAGGCCTCGCGTGTCAAAACCGCAACAGCGATTTCCGAACCGGCGGTTCGATTGCAGAACGATTTTGCCCCTGCGAACGAACAGGAATATCCCTGCTGCGGGGACACGAGCTTTGGTATCAACTTTTGATCGGAGATCCGATAATGAGAATGAAAAGCTTCCTCCTTGGTTCCGCTGCGGCCCTGGTCGCAGTTTCAGGAGCACGTGCCGCGGATGCGGTCGTCGTGGCGGAACCGGAACCCGTGGAATATGTTCGGGTGTGTGATGCCTACGGCATGGGCTTCTTCTACATCCCGGGAACGGAAACCTGTCTGAAAGTCAGCGGTTATGTCCGTTACGACGCTCAAGGTGGTGATGACGTCTATAATGGCGGCGAACTCGGGACGTGGGTCAAGCATACGCGTGCCGAAGTCCGCTTCGACGCCCGGTCGGAACCGAGCTTGGCACGCTGCGCTCCTATATCCAGTCACGTTTTGACTATACCGACGGTACGGATGACGGCGCCAGCATCCCGCAGGCATTCATCGAACTCGGCGGCTTTCGAGTCGGCGTTGCCGATGAAATCTTCGGCGCCTGGAACGGTTACGCCGGCGACATCATCAATGACGACGTGATCAATTACAACAGCTGGCAAAGCAACCAGGTGAGCTACACGTTCACCGGCGGAAACGGTTTCTCCGCCATCGTAGCGGCCGAGCAAGGCTCGGTCCACGACGACTATCCTGACTATGTGATCGACAGTTACATGCCCCATGTGATCGCGGGGGCCAAATATGAACAGAGTTGGGGCACGATCTCCGGCGTCGTCGGCTACGATTCCAATGTCGACGCATTCGCCGCCAAAGCGCGCCTCGATGTGAACATCACGGATAGCTTCAAGGTTTGGGGCATGGGTGCCTACCAGTCCGACTACGACTCAACGCGCGAGGAACGTAACTTCCTGACCCCGTGGCAGGGCGATTGGGCGGCCTGGGCGGGCTTTGCCGCCAAGGTTTCCGACAAGGCAACGATCAACGGCCAAGGTGCGTACGGTCGGAAGGCACCTATGCCTTCGCACTCAACGTTGCCTACGAACTCGTTCCCGGCTTCACGATCACACCGGAAATCAACTACACCAAGTTCGAGGATTACCGCCAGCCGGACGGGACGCTCGTCAATGATGACGCTCTCGGCGGCATTATCCGCTTCCAGCGCAACTTCTGATCATTCGACGCAAAAGTCCGGAGGCGAATGCCTCCGGATTTCACTTCAGACGGCGTCGCGTTTCAGATCTGGTCTGCAATAGCTGCTACGGCTGCGGACCTCTTCAGCATCGCCACAAACGCATCACCGGCTGCCGCCACCGCACCTGAATTGTCGATCGTCACTGCATCTTCAGGATTGCATGGATTGGGTGCGGCCCGCATTAGTCGGCGCTCAATCTCTTCGGCATTTTCACGGCCGCGCGCCGCGAGCCGCGTTGCCAGCACTCCCGACGAAGCGGTGATGTGAACCACCAGAAAATTGGCATAGGCGGCTCTGAGGTCGGGCAGAACGCCGCGAGACACATTGGCGATCGCGACGGTGCCCCGTTCAATCTCGGAGTCGATCGATTTCGGCAGGCCATAGTAAAGGCCATGGGCGACCCAATCGCAGCAGAATGCCCCTGCCTGCTTCGCCGCCAGAAACTGTTCCTCGCTCAATGTATCGTGATCCTCCGCATCGACCGTCGAGGGACGTGTGACGACGCGGCGGACAAAGTGGAAACCCGGCTCGTTTGCAAGCGCGGCGCGGGCGTAGTCGATAATCGTATCCTTACCGGCGCCGCTCGGCCCGACGACCGCAATGAAAGCGCCGTTGCGAAGCGCCGCGGAAGCCGGATTGAGCGCTCGTTCGATCATTGCGGCAGCCATCATACGACCCGGCGGCCTTCCCGCCAGACCGTACGCACGACCGGAATGTGCTCGTCGACACGCACGCGCACGAGATCCGCGCGCTTGCCAATCTCGATGACGCCGCGATCGTCGAAGCCAACGGCCTCTGCCGGATTCTTCGTGACGAGCCGCACGGAGTCAGGCAACGTTATCCCGTCGACTGCTTCGCTCAGGAAGAACGTCGACTGAATGAGGCTGAAGGGGATGTAGTCGGACGAAAGAATGTCGAGGTAACCGTGCTCGACCAATTCACGTGCCGAGACATTGCCCGAATGCGAGCCGCCACGCACGACATTGGGCGCGCCCATCAGGACGGCTAGTCCCGCCCGCTTCGAAGCGGCAGCAGCTTCCAGCGTTGTGGGAAATTCTGCGACATGAATGCCCTGCTCGACCGCTTCCTCCACATGAGCCTCGGTGGCATCATCGTGGCTGGCGAGGACGATGCCACGCTCGCGACAAAGATCGGCCAGCGCCTTGCGCTGCGGCGCCGAATATTCGGCCGACTGGGCCATGCGCTTCTCGCAGAAGAGGTTGAAGTCATGATCATTGAGCTTCAGCTTGCGCTGGTAGTAGTAGGCGTAGGTTTCGAGATTGACGAACTGGCGCTGCCCTGGTGCGTGATCCATCAGGGAAGCAAGGCGCACGCGGCTATCGCCGTCGAAGAACTGGAAACTGGCCAGGCAATCTGGGGCCGAAACCTCGCAGCGCAAATGGAGGTAGTGGTCGGCACGCAGGCGGCCTTCACTGACGCTGTTCTCGATTGCGTCACCGAGCTTGCGCATTTCCTCTGCAGTCATATCCGCATCTTCGTCCATGCCGACGCGTAACGCGTCGAGCACGGTGGTAATGCCGGATGTAGCGATCTGCGCATCGTGGGCAAGTACGGCCGCTATCGGATTCCAGCGCACGCGCGGGCGCGGCGCATAGTGGCCTTCAAGATGATCCGTGTGCAGTTCGACAAGGCCAGGAATAAGATAATCGCCTTCGAAATCCTCGCCACCCGCAGCCGGCCCCTGCGAAATGTCGGCGATCTTGCCGTCACGCACAAGGACAGAGCCCGAGATCACTTCGTCTTCGAGCACGATTTTTGCATTGTTCAAGATCAGGTCGGCGGACATTTCAGGCAGACTTTCTTCGGTTCGTTCCAGCAAGCGGATGCAAAGAGTTGATTTCAAATGGATCTCCGGGCTGAGCCTCGGTGAATAGCGCAAGATTGTTGATCTCGACGGGCTCTTCGAGCACCGGCTCCAGGAATTCGCTCAGAATTCGTTCGATCTTCGGCCGGTCAGGCTCTGGAACGGGCCCGGTAAGCGTCATGTGAAAGCGGAAATCCTCGAACACGTAAGGGTAGCCCCACTGCTCAAGATTGCGTCGCTGGGAAATGGTGAGCGCATCGGGGTTTCGTCGCTTGATATCATGCTCGGTTGGCAGGGCCCGAAAGCGGTCGAAGGCAACGACGATATCGTTCGCCAACTGGTTGAGACCGGCGAGCGGTTCGCTTGGAACGAGCGCAAAGAAGCCATCGAGGCAACTGATCTCGAGCTTCGGAATTTCGATAGGGTTGATGGACGAGGCGAAATGCATCATCGCGGACAGAAGTTCGCGCTCTTCGAAGTCTTCGGCAAGATGGAACGGCGCCTTCAGCGTCGCGTGGAACCCGTAGCGTCGCGGCGATTCAGTGAGCTGCGCAAAATCCGCATTGTCGAGACCACGGATTTGCGGGACCTTGACCGGCTGCCCGCTGAAGGCATTTCTGCCCAGCCAGTTCGCCGCTACTTTGAGAAGCGGATCGCCCGCTGGCGGCGTAAAGTAGATCGCATAGCGCATATCGATGTGATTCCTCAAAAACAGTCTCGCGTTACGCTCCAATTATGACAAGGCTTTGTATCGATGGGGCACAATCTTCATCTAATGCTGTTTCCCCGTCAGGCGCGAGCGCAATGCATTGGATATGTTATCGAAGATAAAGATGACAATGAGAATGAGCACGACCATATAGGCCACATTGTGCCAGTTCGTGTTGGTCCGCATCGCCTCCCAGAGCTTGAGGCCGATGCCCCCCGCGCCGACGGCGCCGATGATGGTGGCCGAGCGCGTGTTCGATTCCCAGAAATAGAGGGCTTGGCTGGCAAAGACAGGCAAGACCTGGGGCACGACGCCGTAGCGCTGCACGTTAGCAGGTGATGCCCCCACGGATTTCACGCCTTCGCGCTGCTTGTCATCGATGTTTTCGAGCGTCTCGGAATAGACCTTGCCGAGGGTCCCTGTGTCGGTGAAGAAGATCGCCGCTATGCCCGCAAGCGGGCCTGGACCGAAGGCGCGGGTAAAGAAGAGCGCCCAGATAAGCATATCAACCGAGCGCAGGAAGTCGAAGAAGCGCTTGGTAATCTGGTTGGCGAAGAAGTTTGGCATGATGTTGCGCGCGGCAACGAAGGCGAGCGGAAACGCGATGATCGTTGCCAACAGCGTTCCGATGAAAGCCATGACGATCGTCTGCAGCAGCTTCGTCCACACGTCACCATGCTGCCAGGATGAGTTGTACCAGATATTGTCGAAGGCAAGTGCGGCATTCGACATTTCCGGCTTGATACGTTCGCCGCTGACGATCATCGACACCACCTCGCCAAACGACTTGTTCCAGAACGGCGACGCGGTGTCGAAGACGAAATTGGCCCAGCCGAGGAAGCGGCGGCTGATCACCACGCGCTCCGGAATGATATCGGCTTGTCCGGCGAAACCGAAATTCACTGTGACCTGATCTTCTTTCAAGGTTGCCCATTTGGGTAGGGCACCCTGCGGCTTTGCGCCGTCCGCTTCGATCAGGATCGTCAGGCTTTCGCTGCCGCGGGTCGCGATTACGCGCTGGTCGTTGATATCGAGCGACTTACTGGAGCCGAAGCGGACCGTAACGTCATTGCCATTCTTGATCACCCAGTCCGGATTGGGCTTATCGCCAAGCTCGGAAAAACGCGGGTAAGAGACAGTCGTCGCGTCGGGGTTCATCCGCACGGTCGCCCTGACCGCATAGGAGATCCAGTCGCGCGCATAGATTTCGGCGCGTTGCCATTGGCCGCTGGCAAGCACGGTGCCGATGGAAAAGAACCACCAGCAGTAGATGACGTAGAGGATAATGCCGGCCGTAATGAAAAGCGGCAGGAAGCGCTTCCACAGCGGCGGGTTGAAGACGTCGGGATGACGGCTCTCGTAATCGGCAATGGCGGCAGCGGACAAAGCGGTCATGACTGTTTGCCTCCGAACGCGAAAGCCTGATTGCCCACGAGACGGCGACGCAGCCAGGCGGAAAACTGGTCGACGGCAATGATGGTCACCAGCAACAGAAGGACAATGGCAAGGGTTTTGGCCTGGTGACCGCGGCCGATCGACAGGCGCAACTCCTCCCCAATGCCGCCCCCTCCGACCGCACCGATGATTGTCGATGCGCGGACATTGATTTCAAGGCGAAGCAGCGCATAGGACATGAAATTCGGCATGACCTGCGGGACGATGCCGAAGCCTACCCGTTCAAACCAATTGGCCCCTGCGGCGCGCAGCCCCTCATCCGGCTTCATGTCCGCGTTCTCGACGACTTCGAAGAAAAGTTTGCCGAGCGCTCCAATGGTGTGGATGCCAACGGCAAACATAGCGGGTATTGCACCGAGCGACAGGATCGCCGCGAAGAAGCCGGCGATGACGATCTCGGGGAATGCGCGCAGGATCTCCATCGTCCGGCGCACGGTGCCGCGGATCAGCCTGTTCTTGACGAGGTTCTTGGCAGCAAGGAAGCAGAGCAGGAAGCCAAAGATAAAGCCGACAAGTGTCGAAAGAATCGCAATATTCAGCGTTTGCAACATCTTATAGAAGTACTCGGGGAAATAGACACCGCCGAACAGATAGACGCGGCCTTCGGGATAGTCATATTTCAGGCTTCCGTCGAAATAGGGTGACGGCAAATCGAACAAAGCACGCCAGACCTCCCAGCCGTCGCGCGGTACAAGATCACCGGCAAAGTCGAAGAAGTGCGGCAGCCGGTCGAAGAATTTGCCGGCGTTCGACTCATTGGCAAACCAGAGCGAGCCTACGACCGCCGCGAGAAGACCGACACCGATCAGCCAGGAGTATGCGCGCCTACGCGTCGCGAGCTCCTGCCAATGACGTTCGATCTCGATGCCATCGGGTGACAGTGTGGTGGTCGTCGCCTGGCTCATCAACCAATCCTCTGCGAGCACAAAATTTCACGGCCAGAACCCGGAGGGACCTGGCCGTGGTCGATAGATAACCTGTTAGCCGCCGATCTGTGCCTTGCGGGCGTCGATGATCGGCTGATAGAATTCGGTGTTCACTTCCGTGTAGCTCTTGAAATCACCGCCCATCGTCGCGGCGAAGCAGGCCGGATCGGTCTTTGGCAGGTTGAGCATAAATTCCTTGAACTTTGCCTTCATATTGCTGTCGAGCGACGTGCGGACAACGATCGGACCATT
>NZ_JBBNAM010000243.1:0-12715 GCF_037994425.1 Phyllobacterium sp. | reverse complement strand
AGCCGTCTTGCCTCCGGGCTCAATGCACGCTGGCTTGTCGTCTCCTTGACGCAAACCAGCGAGGTGGGCGGAGAAACCAGCAAGCGGATCGACGCGTTGCTTGACCTTGCCGAACGCCTCGGCGCTGAAACGCGACGCGTCATCGCCGAGGATTTTGTCGAAGAGATTTTTCGTATCGCACGCCGTGAGAATGTAACGCAGATCGTCGTTGGCCGCCCGAAGCCGCGGCGACTGACGAACCCGTTCCGCCGTTCGCTGCCCGACGAAATCATCAAGCGCTTTACCGATGTCGGTGTTCATATCGTCACGGGCGAGGAACAGGCCGTGTCCTATACGCCGCCGAAACTGCGCACGCGCACGCCGCTGGAGCTTGCTCTGGCAATTGGCATACCGTTGGCGACAACTGGCGCAACGACGCTGCTCGGCCTCGCCGCAAGCAACATTGTCCATCCGCAAAACCTTTCAATGGTTTTCCTTGTCGCCGTCATCCTGTCCGGGATGATCTGCGGCCGTCTCGCAGCGGTAATCGCGGCGGGCCTTGCCTTCGTCTTCTACAATTTCTTCTTTCTCGAACCCATCCACGATCTCAGCATCGCCAAGCCGCATCAACTGCTCTCGCTGATCATCTTTCTTGCGGTCGCGCTGATGATTGGCGACCTCACCGGGCGATTGCGCGACCAGGTTGGCCGCTCGCGCAACCAGGCAAAAAATACGCAGGCTCTCTACGAATTCTCGCGCAAGCTTTCCGGTACCGCCCGGCTCGATGACGTGCTGTTCTCGACGGCGACGCATCTGCACGCGACCTTCGGGACCGGCGTCGTCATTCTCCTCCCCGACGAGGAAGAATTGAGGGTGCAGACGGCATGGCCTCCTGATTCAAGCCTTGATGGCACCGATATGACCGCCGTGCGCTGGACCTTCGAGAAGAACGAGCGAGCCGGCCACGATTCCGCGACCTTGCCGCAGATCGGTTGGGAGTTTCTGCCCATCCTCACTTCGCACGGCGTTGCAGGTGTTCTTGGGCTCTTCATGCAGGACCGCGACGGGCTGACCGAGGATGAGGACCGCATGCTGACGGCAATCCTTGATCAGGCGGCGATCGCCATCGACCGCGCGCAACTCGTCAAGGAAAACGCCAAGACGACGGCTTTGCAGGAAAGCGAGAAGCTGCACACGGCGCTGTTTTCATCGCTTTCCCATGACCTCAAGACGCCGCTAGCATCGATTACAGGCGCTATCACGACGTTGCGCCAGCTCGGCGACCGCATGAAGCAGGAGAGCCGGGACGACCTGTTGGTTTCGATCGAGGAGGAAGCGGGCAGGCTGACACGCTTCGTCGCAAATCTCTTCGACATGACGCGTATTGAGGCCGGCACGCTCGCGGTTAAAAATGCGCCGATCGATCCGTCCGAAGTCATCGCGGCATCGATTGAACGGATCAAGAAGCTGAAGTCCGAAATCGTCGTCGAGATCAGTATTGCGCCTGACCTTCCGACCGTGAAAGGCGACAGCGCGATGCTCGGTCAGGTCCTGTTCAATCTCCTCGACAACGCGGCGAAATATGCCGGTGACGGACCGATCGCTATTTATGCGCGACAGGACGACGCTGAGGTCGCAATCAGTGTCACGGACCAGGGCAAGGGTATTCCGCCGAAGGATCTCGACAAAATCTTCGACAAGTTCTATCGCCGCACCAGAGGCGATGGCCGCGCGCCCGGAACGGGCCTCGGGCTTTCGATTGCGCGGGGCTTCGTCGAGTCGATGGGTGGCACGATCAAGGCCGAAAGCCCCGCCGTACGCAAACGCGGTACCAGGTTCATCATTCGGCTTCCCGTCGCGCATCCGGAAGGACCGCCAAAATGAACCAGCACCGCATCCTCGTTGTCGACGATGAGCCGCAAATACAGCGCTTTCTCAATCCTGCACTGACAGCATCAGGCTATGAGGTCATTCAGGCATCGAGCGGCGGTGACGCCGAGCGCCTTGTTGCGACGAGCGCTCCCGACCTCGTCATCCTCGACCTTGGCCTGCCGGACAAGGACGGCAAGGAAGTCATCGCGACGGTGCGCGCATTTTCCGACGTTCCCATCATCGTTCTTTCGGCGCGCGACCGCGAAGCCGAAAAGATCGCCGCGCTTGACCTCGGCGCCAACGACTATGTCGAAAAGCCGTTCGGCATCGGTGAGCTACTGGCGCGCATACGCACGAGCTTGCGCCGGCAGGTTGCGGGCGCCAGCGTTCCTTCCCGGTTCGAGGTCAATGGCCTCGTCGTCGACATGGCGAAGCGCATCGTGACCCGCGACAACGAGGAAGTGCACCTCACCCGCAAGGAATATCAGTTGCTGGTCCACCTCGTCCTGCACGCTGGCATGGTTGTGACACATCGGCAATTGCTCGCGTCAGTTTGGGGAGCGGCACATGTCGAAGACTTGCAATATCTGCGCGTCTTTGTCGGTCAACTGCGGGCGAAGATCGAAGATGATGCAAACAACCCGCAGTTCATCCGTACAGAACCCGGCGTGGGCTATCGTTTCATCGGCGAATGATCAGCCGAGCGTTGAGTTGAAGGCACCGCCGTCGAGAAGAAGATTCTGGCCGACGATGAAGCCGGAGTACTGGCTGCAAAGGAAAGCCGCCGCCGCGCCGAATTCTTCTGCCGTACCATAGCGTCCTGCCGGATTATCGGCATAGGCCTCCTTGCGCGCTTCTTCGATGGATATGCCTTTTTCCTTCGCCGAGCGCTCGATGAAGCCCTTGGTGCGGTCTGTATCATGCGATCCGGGCAGGAGATTGTTGATGATCACGCCATGGCGCGCCACTTGACGCGACGTTCCCGCGACAAAACCGGTAAGGCCACTGCGGGCTGCATTGGAAAGTCCAAGCTGCGCAATCGGCGATTTGACGGAGCCGGACGTGATATTGACCACACGTCCCCACTTGCGCTCGATCATGCCCGGCAGAATTGCCTTCATCAACAGGATCGGCGTCAACATGTTATTGTTGATTGCCTTGAGCCACTCTTCTTCGCCCCAGTCGGACCAAACTCCAGGAGGTGGCCCACCTGCATTATTGATGAGGATATCCGGCTGCGGTTCTGCCTTGAGCAGGGCTTGCCGCCCCGATTCGGTCGTAACGTCCTCCGCAACGATCTGAACCTTGACGCCGTATTTGCCGGCAATCGCGTCCGACGTGGCCCGGAGCGTCGATTCGGTACGTGCATTCAGCGTCAGATCGACGCCCGCCTCTGCGAGTTTTTCTGCTACGCCCCGGCCGAGTCCCTTCGAACTCGCACAGACAATGGCGCGCCTGCCTTTGATACCAAGTTCCATCTTGTCCTCACCGATTCATTTCCGGGCACTCGTTATCGACAATTCCTGGTCACTTTGACAAGCTCTGGTTGATCAATCAGCATCACAACAGTTTCGGGAAACACACGCTATGACGACATTTGGCGCGACCGTCCTTTGGACGAAGCAAGAAAACGAACCTTTCACCGACAACAAATATAGCCGCGCGCACGTCTGGCAGTTCGATGGCGGAGCCGAGGTTCCCGCATCGTCTTCTCCCCATATTGTTCGCATACCGTTCTCAGCGCCGGAAAACGTCGATCCGGAGGAAGCCTTTGTCGCCTCGCTTGCCAGTTGCCATATGCTATTCTTTCTTTCGATTGCGGCCAGGAAGGGCATTGTCGTCGGCCAGTACCGCGATGCCGCCGAAGGTGAACTGGCCAAGAACGAAACGGGCAGGCTATATGTGAGGCGGGTCAGGCTGCGGCCCCATATATCTTATGCTGGCGAGGCCCCCGATCGAGAGACCGAAGCAGGGATTCATCACGAGGCGCACGAACAATGTTTTATCGCGAACTCCGTGCTCACACACGTAGCAGTCGAACCCGCGTGAACCGCAAGGGAGGAACGAGACCATGCCGGAACTGAAGATCACCGATGCAATCAACAGGAACTGTCCCTGGTCAGGCGATCCGATCAGGCAAGATAGCCTCACTCTCTTTAGGGGCGCCGTGGTCGGCTTCTGCAATCCCGGGTGCCGGGACAAATTCGAAAAGGCGGTCAACCATTTCGAGGCCGCTCTGGCCCGTATTTCGCACGAAAACCTCTAAGCGCAATTTGATGACATTCCCGCGATGCGGGCAATTGACAGCCCCCTTGAGTTGCGATACTTAAGTATATGCTTAACCAAACGAGCCGACTCGATCTCATGTTTCAGGCGCTCGCGGATCCGTCCCGGCGCATCATGATCGAACGGCTAAGCAAGGGACCGGCCTCGGTCAGCGAACTTGCCAGGCCGCTCACCATGTCGCTTCCGGCGGTGGTGCAGCACTTGCAGGTTCTGGAGGCGAGCGGGCTGGTCCGTTCCGAGAAAGTCGGACGCGTACGCACCTGCCACATTGATTGGGTGGCGCTGCAGACGGCCGAAGACTGGATGATCGATCGCCGCAGGACATGGGAGCTGCGTCTCGACAGGCTGGGCGATTTTTTCGCCGATCAGGAAAAGGGATAGAGGCATGACCAAACGCACCGTGACACACGACACTTTTGTCATCGAACGCAAATACCCGGCCGCCCCGGCGCGTGTATTCTTCGCACTGAGCGATCCCAGGGCCAAGGCGAAATGGTTCAATGGGCCCGAGGAATGGGGACCGGACCAACACACGATGGATTTTAGAATTGGCGGCCGCGAAACCAGCGTTGGCGGCCCCAAGGAAGGACCACAGCATCGATTCGAGGCGATCTACCAGGACATCGTCCCTGACCAGCGCATCATTTACACCTACGACATGCATCTTGACGACAAGCGTATCTCCGTATCGCTGACGACGCTGGAACTGGGGCCTGAAGGCACGGGAACTCGCCTGATCCTTACCGAACAAGGCGCCTATCTCGATGAATTCGACGATCCGGCACTGCGTCGGCGCGGCACCGAAGACCTGCTCGACGCACTTGGCGCGTCCCTTCAGGACGCCCCGGCAAACGCCTGAGAGCGGGTCCTATAGGTTGTCGGATCAGGCGCTGTCGCCGGATCCGGCAACGACCGTCTCATTCAAAGTTTTGATCCTGCCCTGCCGCTTCAACTGCTGCTCGCGGAAGAAGATGAAGAGGCCTGAGGCGATAATAAAGCCCGAGCCAATCAGCATCGACATGCGCGGCACATCGCCGAACACCATCCAACCGAAGACGATCGCCCAGAACAACAGCGTATATTGCAGTGGCGCAACCGTGGCGGCATCCGCCATCTTTAGTGCGCGGTTTACGAGAACATGAGCGAGCATCGCTACGACACCCAGCAGACCAAGCAGCAGGAAATCACGCAAGCTGACGGGTGTCCAGTCAAACGCAATCGAGACGAGGCCCGCCAGTCCGGCGCCGACAATCTGCCAGAACACCAGTGTCGTATCGGGTGTTCCGCGCAGGGAGCGGCCAAGCAGCAGCATGAAGGCGAATGCCATGCTGCCGAGAACCGAGATGATCGCCTGCGGCGTCAGAACCTGCGATGAAGGTTCAAGCGCAATGACGACGCCAATGAAACCGACGATGATGGCGCTCCAGCGCCGCCAGCCGACCGGCTCCTTCAATATAAAGGGCGAGACTGCGGCGACATAGATGGGCGCCGCCAGCCAATAGGTCATCACGTCGGCAAGCGGCAGGTAGACGACGGCGAAATAGAAGGCGAAGACCTCGGCCGTCGAAAGCACCACCCGCGCGACCTGAAGCCGCGGGCGATCGACCTGCAATAACTTTTCCGGCCCGTTGAACCAAATGAACGGTGCAAGGACGATGAGAGCCGCTACGCTGCGGACAAACACAACCTGCCCCACGGAATAGGTAAAAACCAGCCATTTGCCCATCACGTCGTTGAGGGAAAACATCAACATGCCGAGCAGCATCAACAGGACGCCGGTGCGTGCTGTCGAGGATTCGGAGGCGCTGGACAGGGTTTCCGAGGGTACGGACATTTGGCCTTCCTGGGGAGATTTCTGTCCCGTTGCTTTGCGACATTTTTTTCCGGCAATCCAGCCCAAACAGTCAAAAGCGCGGCTGTGGCGCAAAAATAAGCAAATTTAGGCCAACCACCTGCAATTTCAGCCATAATCTCGACTTGAATTTGTCCTTTTAGGAAAGATACCTTCTGTGGGGACGCGTTCATTGACATTCAAATCGGATGCTCATGTGCATCAATAAAGTGGTCATTAACCAATAAATCGGATAGTCCAGCTATTCGATGCTTTGGAAAACGGTCAGGATTGGAACGATATTGTCTAGCGCAAGTGAAGCAAAAAGCGGCCTATCAAAGACAGTTTTTCCACTGAGTGGCCGATGGTTCGGCCCGTTTATTATTTTCCTTTCAATGTTTTTTTCGTCGGCTGAAGCCTTTGCGGAAACCCGCACATTGAGGCTCTATTTCGTCCATACGAATGAGCGCGCCGAAATAACATTCAAAAGGAATGGTCGCTTTCAGCAGGACGGCCTCAATAAGTTGAACAGGTTCCTGCGCGATTGGCGTCGCAACGAACCGACGAAGATGGATCCGCGCCTGTTCGATCTCGTCTGGCAGATCTATGACAAGGTGGGTGGGCGCGATTACATCCATGTTGTTTCGGCCTATCGTTCCCCGGCAACCAATTCCATGCTCCGCTCGAGATCCCGCGGCGTTGCGCGCAAGAGCCAGCACATGCTTGGCAAAGCCATGGACTGGTACCTGCCGGGCGTCAGACTTGCAACGTTGCGCGCCACGGCTTTGCGCTATGAGGCCGGAGGTGTTGGCTATTACCCGCGTTCGGGTTCGCCTTTCATTCATACGGACGTTGGAAATGTTCGCCATTGGCCGCGCATGAGCCGCAAGGAACTTCTGGCGGTCTTCCCGGACGGCAAGACGATCCACGTCCCATCGGACGGCAGGCCTTTGCCGGGTTACGAGCAAGCGGTCGCAGCCTACGAGGCGCGTAGACGCAGTGGCAGTTCCATCCAGATTGCAAGCTCGTCCTCCGGCTCCAGTCGAAAGGGCAAGACACTTTTTGGCCTGCTCTTTGGTGGCGGCGCGGATGAAGAGGAAGATTCGAGCGAAAGCTCCGTCGCCGTCGCTTCAAACGCAAAGCCTTCACGCGCCGTTGTAAAAGCACCAGCAGGCGAGGAGGCCGACGATGGTGGCGCTGCTGCACCAGCCACCGCGGCACAACCACAACCGCAACCGGCTGCGCCGCCCGCGACGGCGACCCAAGCTGCTCCCGAGCTTCCCGCGCGCATACCTCAACCCGTGACAGCCCCGCGTCAGGAAGCTCCGGCTCCTATCACCGCCGAAGACAATGCGGCGCTCGCCTTTGCGGTGCCCGTACCACTGCGGCGTCCTGATTATGCACCAACGCCGGCGCCGGGCGAGCCTTCAACGCTGACTGCGCTTGCCCAGGCCGATGCGGCTGTTGCCGTGCCTGAACCGCGCCCCGAAGACAGCGCCAGCGCCATTCGTGAATTGATCGCAGCAAATGTTGACGAGCCTGCGCAAGCGGCAGACGAATCCCAACCAGCCATGGCCAACGCCCTCGTTCCAGTGCCATTCGACAAGCCGAAGCAGCAAGACATGAAAGTTGCCTCGGTGGTTCCAGGCCAGCGTCCGGTCCTGCCTGCGGAAACTGCGCCCGCCGCGGACCAGGACGTCATCACCGTGCCGGATGACAGTCTGACACCGGAAGCCATCATCGCCCAGGCTGATGTCGACCACGATGAGGATTCTGCCGAGGCTTTCGCGCCGATGCCGACCACGAGTGGAACCACCGGTGGAAGGCTACAGCCGCAACAGAATGTTCAAATGGCAGCCGTGCAACCGCAGACCTCTCTGCGCCGCACCATGCTCGAAGCCAAGGGCGACCCGGTCGCCATGCTTGACAGTGGCGTGAAGACGACGGCCAAGAAGGCAAAGCCGCATCGCCAGCTGGTGCAGGGCCAGACCGCAAAGGCAATTCAGGTATCCTCGGATCTTTCGGACAGGGCTCTCTCGTCCGAACAGGTTGCTGAGGTTTCGCCTGAGGTTGTGCCGGCTGTCCTGCGCAATGGCTCGATGCGGAAAGCGCCCACGACGGTCTATACCGCTGGCTTCCAGCAATCGCTACCTGTGGCGGATGCCAATAAGTTTACCGGTAAGGCCGTTACCTTCATGCAGATTGCACGCTTCCAGCCAACCAGCGGCATGTAGGCCTCACTTAGAAGTTCAAACCAGCCCGCCGTTCGCGCGCACGATCTGGCCATTGATCCAGCCGCCATCCGGACCGGCGAGGAATGAGACGACGCGGGCAATGTCGTCGGGTTGTCCGAGCCGTTCCAGAGGCGCCGCCTTACTGAACTGCTGAACGAGTTCATCGCTTTTGCCGGCGAGGAACAGATCCGTCGCGATGGGTCCAGGCGCCACTGCATTGACCGTGATGTTGCGGCCGCGCAGTTCCTTGGCAAAGATGCGCGTGAAGGTTTCAACGGCGGCTTTGGTACCGGCATAGATGGCATAGCCCGGAAGGTTGGTGCCGACGACCGAGGTGGAGAAGTTGATGATCCGGCCGCCATCGGCCATACGGCTGGCCGCCTCGCGCAGCGTGTTGAATGTGCCCTGCACATTGGTGGAGAACTGCTGTTCGAAAACTGCATCGCTTGTTTCGGCAAGCGGCACGACGTTCATGATGCCGGCATTGTTGACGAGAACACTGACTTTGCCGAGTTCGGTTTCCGTCACCTCGAACATCCGGCGAACTTCATCGGCCTTGGCAACATCCGCCTGCACGGCGATGGCCGTCTGGCCCACACTTCGGAGCTTTGCCGCAAGCTCTTCTGCTGCCTTGGAACTGTTGGCGTAATTGATGACGACAGCGAAGCCGTCAGTGGCAAGCCGCTCGGCGACCGCTGCACCAATGCCGCGCGCTGCGCCGGTAATGATTGCAATCTGTTTCTGAGGCTGTGTCATTGAGTGTACCTCCTCGTGGCGTTGACATTGACGTCACTATGCCCCAAATGGCTTTCTGCATAATTAGGCAAAAACTGGCATAACTATTCGATACATGACAACAATAGGGAGCTGCCCGAAGCTGCCATGGATCGGTTCCGGGAAATGCAGATTTTCGTGCGCATCGTCGAACGGCGCAGTTTCACCAATGCCGCCGACGATCTTCATATCCCCCGCGCGACGGTGACGAACGCCATGCAACGGCTGGAGGAGCGATTGGGAACGCGCCTCCTCGACCGTACGACACGCCAGGTCAATCCGACGCTCGACGGCGAAGCCTATTACGACCGCTGCCTGCGCCTGCTCGCCGACATGGAGGAGGCGGAAGCATCGTTCCGTGACTCGGCGCCAAAGGGCCTCTTGCGCGTAAATCTGCAAGGTACTCTGGCACGACATTTCGTTATGCCGGCGTTGCCTGATTTCCTTCATCGTTATCCGGCGCTGGAACTGAGCATCGGTGAAGGCGACCGTCTCGTTGATCTTGTGCAGGAAGGAATTGATTGCGTGCTACGCGCCGGCGATCTCAAGGATTCCACCATGGTCGGCCGAAAGATTGCACAGATGGAGCAGGTTACCTGCGCCAGTCCCGCTTATCTTGCCCGTCATGGAGAACCAAGGAGCGTCGAGGACTTCGCAGGGCACCAATCGGTCAACTATGTTTCAGGCAGTACGGGCAAGCCCTACCCCCTCGAATTTAGCACGCGGGCTGGCGTCCGGCTTGTCACACTATCGGGACCGATCTCGGTAATGGGTGCAGATATCTACGCGGCTTCCGCAATCGCTGGCCTCGGACTGATCCAGGTCCCGCGCTATCGTATCGCGAGCGAACTCGCAGAAGGGCGTCTGTGCGTCGTGCTTCCCGATTGCCCGCCGCCCCCAATGAACGTTTGGGTTCTCTACCCGCAGAACCGCCAGCTTTCTTCGCGCGTGCGCGTCTTTGCCGACTGGTTGACCGAGATATTTGCCCGGGCGCAGGTTTAGGTCCTGCGTATTAGCGTCTCGAGTTGTGCAGCACAGGCACGTAGCGGCTCGGCGCTTTGGCTGGTCTTGGCCATTGCCATTGCACCCGAATAGCTGGCTACCACGAGGGTCGCGAGATCATGTGCGCGCGATTCGTCCATTTCCGGGTGATCGGCATGTAATCTGAATGAAAGCGCAGCGCGCCAGCGATCGAAGATCGTATTGACGGCTTCGCGGAATTCCGGATCGGCCAATGAAAGTTCGAGCGCAAGATTGTTCAAAGGGCAACCGGTAACCGCACGGTTGCGCTCCAGCGTATCGGCAACCCCGTTGAACACCGCGCGGATACCGGTTGCCGCCGACGAAGCGGTCGAAACTGGCCGGATCGCGGTCGCCTCCACTTCAGGGGCCACCCTTTCACCGATGACGGCAAGGCCGAGCGATTTCTTTGTCGCAAAATGATGGTGCAGGGCACCCCCGGTCGTTTCTGCCGCACGCACGACGTCATGGACGCTTGTGGCATTGTATCCGCCACGCTGGAAGAGATCGGCGGCAACATCGAGAATCCGCGCTCGGATAGCCTGGGGGTTGTTCGTTCGCTTTGGCCTCTCCCCGTCTGGCGGCCTTTCCAGACCGCCGGGGGCCGTCGATCTGCCGTCTTTCTGCAAAGTGTTCATGGTCATCCCTAGAAATCCTTTCTGCGGAGATTAGCGGGATTGACAAAACAGGACAACCGGTCTCTAGTCAAAACAGGTCAACCTGTTTGTTTTGGAGCAGAGACATGCATGCGACTACGGAGGCCTCGGAACACCAGAATGCAAGAATACTGTGCAGCCCGATCGTTGAGCTGCGCCGCTATACACTGCATCCGGGGCGGCGCGACGACCTTATTACCCTATTTGATGCTGAATTTGTCGAGAGCCAGGAAGCATGCGGCATGAAAGTCATTGGCCAGTTCCGCGATCTCGATGATCCAAATGCCTTCGTCTGGCTCCGTGGGTTCGATGACATGGGCGGGCGGCACGCGGCTCTTACCGCATTCTATGATGGGCCGGTCTGGGCCAAACACCGTGACGCCGCGAACAGCACAATGATCGACTCGGATGATGTTTTATTGTTGCACCCGGCAGACGGTGCGGCTGGCTTCGTGCTCCCCGACAATCGGCCGGAAACCAACCTCGGTGAGCAAGCGCCCACAATCATCCAGGCGATAACATATAGGTTGAGAGCCCCCGCAGAGTCTGGATTTCTCGCGTTCCATCAGAATAGACTTGCGGCGATCCTTGAGCAGGCTGGCGGCAATCGGATTGCGACATTCGTCTCGGAGCAAAGTGAGAACACGTTCGCACGGCTTCCCGTACGGCTTGGTGAGAATGTGATGGTGGTTCTCGCGCGCTTCGAAAGCATTGCCGCCCATGCCGATTTCACCGACCGGCTGGGACATGACGCTGCTTGGCATGACGCGCAGGGCGACCTTTCAACTTATCTCGTTGCGCCGGCGAGTATTGCGAGGCTTTCCCCGACGGCAAGGTCGCGGTTGTGCTAGCGGTTGTACGTCGCTAGAGTGGAAATTTTGGTGGAGCCAAGCGGGGACTAACTTATGCACCAATTAGTTAATAAAAACAACAAGTTGATGACAATCTTGTCGCGCTTATGTACCAGTACTATGTACCAAAACTGAACTGATAACACCGGTTCAGCCTTTGATTGACGTTCAATTTTTGCACCCCGTTTCAAAAATCGGGAGTCTAGAGACAGCGTGGGACCGCCCAAGCTGTCTCTAGTGCTCAAACGAACGCTGCCGGATTGTACGAAGTAGCCGCTCCTAATTCGTCGAACATCCGTGACCATTGCTGCATCAAAGGATATCGCTTCGAGCCACCGTGCATTAGGCTCACGCGGTCCTGGAGCACACCAATGCGAACCAACGCTTTGATATTCGCCAGCGAAATTCCTGAGTTTGTCAGTCCGCGCAGGTTGCCCAGAAGTGAAACAATTAGCTCCTTCTCGCCGCCCAAATCGGCTCTATTTATGAGCTCAAGGAAATCGGAAAGCCTACCGGGTGATGTACGACTGTCCCTCATTATCGGAGCTACCCCCCTCCACACTTGCCTCATGCGCTTAGAAGCTGCGCTCCGCATTGCCAACAAATCCTGGAAAACCGATCGGTCTGTTGGATGATCGGAACGGTTTGCTAATTGTCTTACCAAGCCTTTGAATTTCAACTCGAAGCGCACGCGGGTGTATTCTTTGGCGTAGATCACCAGCTGAATATCGGAGGGTAACGGGATTCTGATTACAGGACAGTTCTGATTGGTCCCGATAGTGATCGGGTGGCCGACGAAAACGAGCGGAGCTACTGACTTACATGCATGGCCTAGTTCGGTGACCAGAGTGACCGCGTCTTGGCTCTCCAATTCCCAGTAGACCTCTGCCTGCTGAATAGCGCGAAATTCAATGGGTGTAAGATCGTGCAGAATCTCTGGGTGAATCTCTCCTAGGCGCTGTGCGAACAGGGCTTTGATGTGACTCATGTATATATCTAGTGCGGCTCTCGTGCGACCCTCCCTGTTCTCGAAACCACTTCCGCCCATGCCGACTTTAGTTAAAAGATTGTCGTTGCCGTCAAGCCCGAGGAATGGCCTGCTGCCGGTTTCATAGACACTGAGTTAAGGTGTTCTGCATGAAACCGGAGAGTATGAATGCAAAGACGAAAGTTCAGCCGCGAATACAAGCTTGAAGCGGTGAAGCTGGTGAA
>NZ_JBBNAM010000242.1:0-2495 GCF_037994425.1 Phyllobacterium sp. | reverse complement strand
TCCACGGTAGAATTCACGCGGTCATTTCAGTTTTTGTGCGGGCATGAAGCCGCCGATGCCCATACTGGGCCGCTCGTTTTTGTAGGTTGATAGCCACTGCGTGGCAAAATTCGGTGCCGCCTCCATGCCTTCGATGATGTGTTGGTCGAGCCATTCATGTCGGACGGTTCGGTTATAGCATTGGACATGGGCATTCTGCTGCGGTTGCCCGGTTGGATGTAGCTCAATGCAATGCCCCGTTTCTCCGCCCATTCCATGAGCTTGCCGCGCCATTCGATACTCGATTTCAGTAGGACGACCGTGTGCGCTTTGGTCGCCTTCTAGCGGCGGCAACATCAACGCCTTTAGGACTGCTTTGTCTCACGGTGACATCGAGCCTCGTCGGCTGTAACCGGCTGCCGACGGTTTGACGCCGCTATCCCGCCCGTCGCCTTTGGCAACACTATCTCGAAGATCGCTCCCCGACCTTGATGGTTCTGGCCAGAAAGCTCCCCTCCAGCGCGCTCTACGATACGGCGAGAAAGAGAAAGGCCCAAACCCATACCGGAAACTTTAGTCGTCGAGAATGGGACAAAGAGGCTCTGCAGCATAATCTCCTCGATACCAGGTCCCCGATCCCGTACTCGGATACAAATACGATCTTCAGTGCGCCGAGCGCTGATCGCGACAATCCGGTCTTTGGCGTCAAGATGCTCGCCCACCTCCAACGCATTGCGAACGAGATTGTAAACGACCTGTTCAAATTCAACTCTGCCGATTTTGCAAAGCAGCGGTTCCTCGTCGAAATCGAGTGCGATTTCGAAACCACACTCTGCGAACAGAGCTTCCATGAGGGTGACAACCTCACGTATCGCCGCAATTATGTCGGTGCAGGCTGTATCTGTTGGCTTCGGGCTTACGAAGCTTCGAACATTCCTGATGATTTCGCTCGCTCTCTGTGCATCTTTCACGTTCGAGGAAAGAATACTCGTCACGTTCGCGTGGGGTGTCGACATGGCATCCATCAACTTCACGCCAGTTTGGCTGTTGATGAGAATGGCTGTCAGTGGCTGAATCAGCTCGTGAGCAATTGCCGCCGCCATTTCCCCAATCGCGTAGACACGCGACGCATGTTCATGCCGCTTTTCCAGTTCAAGGCGGTTAATATTCGCTTTCGCGAGGCGCTCGGCCTCTCGCAGGCGCTGCGTGACCTGCCCTTGGTGGAGAGCATAGGAAGACAGGCCCGCTATAAGTATGGAGAATGTGGAGAAGACGTACAGCATGCTGTTGTCGAGGATCGCGTCCAGGGCGATTGGTTTTTCAACATTGATGCTCGTTTTCAGGAAATTGTCGTTTGGTTTTTGATATATATCGCCGATATAAACCTCAATTCGCCGTTCTATGGTTGAAAGGATAATTGAAGTGCTATTTTTCGTGGATGCATTGGAGAATAGAGTCAATTCGTCCGAGGTCCATGTAACTTTAGGGCAATTATCGACTAAAGATGGCTTGAGCATTTCTCTGGAATCGATCGTGATTATAATAGAGAAATGATTTTTGTAGTTACGGACGTGCTCAACGATGTAGTATTTATTCTGTAATTTACTGTCTACGACAACTTTAACTTGACCATGGTGGCCTGCTAAGGCCTCAAACAGCTTTGCAGATTTCAGTATCGGGCTCTCCCCTTCGGTGGGCACTTGCACGATCGGTTGCAGTCGCACCCTCTCGTCCGGGTCCATTTCGTACCACGCTATGCCAGATATTTGCGGGTACCGGGCGTGGAGGCTCTCCGCGAGATTCGTAAAAGACGCGATAGAACGGCTACGTGGAGCGTCCGCTACCATCGTAAGTGATTGCATGAAGCCAAAGTTCTGGCTGTTGCGACTAACTGCCAGACGCTCAAGGCTTTGGGCGTAGGAAGCAATGTTGTTCTCAACTTTGTCTATGTGGAAAAATATCAATACTATTGTAGATAGAATCTGAAGAGCGACCCAAATCAAGACGGCGGGCACTGCCGAATTAACTACGGTTCTCAATCGCTGGGAAGCAAACAAGCTAGCAATCTCTGAAGTTAGAATAAAGTTACACGTCGTCGTGAGCGAAGGTGGCGCTGACGACGAATGCACGCATCGGTATATTTACCTAGATACAACCTCTAACAATTGCTGACTTAAGAATTTATTCTCGATGCGGCAGATGATGATGGAATGAAATGGCTCAGCGAAATCCTCGATCGTGAAGGGTCGCGTAAGGAGACTGTCCTCCATCGGTTTAAGAAGGTCGAGGAGGATACAGCCCGGCTTCAAAGGTCAATCCGTCGACCTGCATACTCGGTAGTATCGCGTCCCTCACCGATTCATCGTCGTCATTGAGGTAAAGCGGAATTTCGGCGGCGTCACGGTGTAAGCGGTGTGCCGCTCACACCTTGGCGACATTCCGGGAATTGGCGCTATGGCAACTATGCATAACAGCAGAGCTTGAGCAGGGCGATATCGCTAACGGTCCGCGATGCG
>NZ_JBBNAM010000241.1:0-1993 GCF_037994425.1 Phyllobacterium sp. | reverse complement strand
CTCCTAATGATAACACCGCAACTGATCTTTGTTCCGCTCATCCAGGCGGCTATAAATCGCAGAGTAACGATGCGGATCAAAACCCTGCGCGCGGTGAGTGGAGGAATTATTTGGGACGACGTTGACGGTCAACTGCCCGAAGGACTCCAGAGTCAGAGGATCGATGATATTTTCTCGTTGAATATGGGAATCTTCGAGCTCAAATTCTCCATGAACTTCCTGATGAATCTCTTAAACCAAATTGGCACAGCAGGCGTCCTCGGAGTTGGCGGCTGGTTTGTTGTGAGCGGGCAGACCGAAGTGGGAACGGTCGTGGCATTTTTGTCAGGATTGTCTCGCATTAGCGAACCGTGGAGCGAATTGGTCAATTGGTTCCGCGATTTGAGCGTTACCGGTGCAAAATATCGCCTTATCGCCAGTGCCATGCGGGACATTGACACTCATCGGTTGCATTTACTTTTCGATGACAGTGACCACGCAAATCAGGAGATCAACGATTGAAAGCTTCCCGAGCGGGTCAATATGCAACCGGTATAAGATTTCTGGTGTTACATCCGCCTGCGGTTGTGAGGATCGCAGCATATGGTGCGACCATCCGGGACAGAGGCATAGGGAGCACGAAAGTGCGAGCAGGCCGATCCACACGATGAGCTGCGAGCTCGTGTTGGTAGCTGGCCGCCTCTGCGACTCGCCCGGTTGCGCCGAGAGCGCGGATCACCATCGAGCGGCATGTGCGTGAACTGATCGGCTGCGCGAAGACCTCGTGATCCTTGATCGGCGGATCGCCGAAGGCACGATGGATGATCCCCCGGTCAGGCGGCTGCTCACGACGGCTGGGCTCATGGCATCAATCGGTAACATCGCCCGCTTCAGGAGCCCCCAGAAGTTGGTCAGTTACTTCGGCCTCAATCCGCGTGTCCATCAATCAGGACCTGGCGCCGCCCATCCCGGCCGGATCAGCAAGGGACGGACGCAGTCATGGCTGCGCGATGTTGGTGGAGGCGGCTTGGGCAGCAGCGAAGGCGCCGGGTCCCTTGCGCACCATCTTTCCTTCTTCGTCCGCGTCAGGGCCAGACGCGGCCATCAGGTGGAAGCTGACGGTGCTATGCTGTCATATGCTGACGAAGGAGAAGGACTACTTCTGGGCGCGACTGAGCCTTGCTGCCCACAAGACGCGCAGCATGGAATTGCAAGCTGGCCAAGCCCAGACAAAAGGTAACAAACGCGGCCCCGCCTGCGGTTACAACGTCAAGCAACTTCGCGACCAGGAAATGCGCGTCGCTGAGCAGGCCGAGAAGCACTACGAACGTTTCATTGACGCGAGGCGCTCGCGCCGGCCAAAGGAAAGGGCGCGCGGACGCCTCAATCCGGCAAGGCTTGAATAAGGCCGCCTGGCGGCACTTTCAGCCGATGCACCGCGCTTCGCCACGAGGTCGCCCGCGCTACTGCAGAATACCATGGCCGGTGCGAAAATGCATTGAGGCACGAAACTGATTTTTTTTTGAAACAGGAGACCGCTATGGTAGCGGGTGACTGATGACCCCGACTTTCATGGCAGATCGCAGGTAATTGCTCGTCATCTCGCCGGTCTTTGATCCAGCGCAAGGCCAAGATTCTCAGCGCCGAACCGCCATCGGCGCGGAGGTCAAAATGAGCAGGTTCCGTTGGCAGGATGGTCTGATGACGATGGTCGGCCTATGGCCGTTTATCTCGCCCGTCGTCCTTGGATATGGTGGTAAGAACGCCGTTGCACTTGATGCTATTGCCTGGAATTTCATTCTCTCCGGATTGGCCATCGCTATCGGCAATCCCTTTGGTCTTGGGCAAACCGCGGCGCTGGGTCGTCAGCGTCCTCGGCAGACCGGGTGGCCTGGCCAAGCATGTTGCAGATGAGTTGGCGGTGCATAGACAGGTGAACCGCGGGGAGCTTGGTGTCGTCATCCAGAACATGACGCCGAAGCTCCGCCTTGCGCTTAAAATCAACCGTGATTCA
>NZ_JBBNAM010000240.1:0-2101 GCF_037994425.1 Phyllobacterium sp. | reverse complement strand
CACTATTCGGATGCCCAAATTTCTCCAAATTGTCAATTACAAACTGTTGACAATTTACCAAAAAGAGCATGAGTTTCCTGTCACGTGAGAAAACGCGATTGGTAGAGTTTAGAGGAGATACATCATGTCGATGGCCGAGCCGAGCGCCGAAATGCCGCCAATGCTGGAAGAGAGCGGAACGCTGATGCACGGATTCCGCTATCAGCGAATCCAAACCGCCGGCGCTGAAATCAATATCGCTATTGGCGGGGAGGGACCTCCACTCCTGCTTCTCCACGGCAACCCTTTGACCCATGTCAGCTGGCACCGGATCGCACCGACGCTTGCCAGGAGCTTCACGGTGGTGGCGCCCGACCTGCGTGGGTATGGGGACAGTTCCAAGCCGAATGGGGGTGAAGACCATTCCGGCTATTCTTTCAGGGCAATGGGCGACGATAATGCTGAGATCATGTCGAAACTTGGCTTTGTGCGGTTTCATGTCGCCGGACATGATCGCGGGGCGCGCGTCGCCTTCCGCATGGCTCTCGACTACCCGGAACGGATCGAGCGGATGGCGGCGCTGGACATCGTACCGACCCATCATGCGCTCACGAATGTCACGCTGGGCTGGGGCCTTGAAGCCTATCATTGGTTCTTCATGGCACAGAAGGCACCGTTTCCCGAAAAGCTGTTGACGGCCGATCTTGCCTACTACATCGACTACAAGCTCAACAAGAAGGGCGTGGGACTTAATATATTCAGCCCCGAAGCCATGGCCGAATACAAGCGCTGCACGACGCCGGAACAAATTCATGCGGTGTGCGAGGATTACCGGGCCACGGTCAGCGTCGACCTCGCCATGGATACCGCGGATTTCGGGCAAAAGACCATCCGATGCCCGGTCCTCGTGCTTTGGGGCTCCAACAGCCATTGCGGACGGCATTTCCAACCGATCGAGGCCTGGACGCCCTGGGCGACTGATCTGCGCGGATGGGCTATCCCGACCGGTCACTACCCGGCCGAACAACGGCCGGACATCATCTATGATGCCTTCTGGACCTTCTTCAGCGGCAAGGAACCAATGCCGCTGGCCGCCTGATCTAAAAATCCGCCGGCCGATCGTCCGGCCGGCGGATTTGAGCCTTAATGCGCCTCAGACCATTGCCGCCAGAATGCCTTGCGTCATGCCGGCGGTATCGGCTGTTCCATTGATATCACGCGTCCGCGTTGCGGGATTCGAAAGCGCGCCCGCGATGGCACGTTCCATTAGGGATGCGGCCTCGAGCGCCTCGGCGATTTTGCGGTTGTGGCCGAGCCACTCGATCATCATGCGTGTTGACTCGATCATCGCAAACGGATTGGCAATTCCCTTTCCGGCAATATCGGGAGCAGACCCATGCGTTGCCTGCGCCATCGCAAGGTTGCCCTCGCCAATGCAAAGCCCTGGCGCCATGCCAAGGCCGCCCACGAGGCCGGCAGCCTCATCGGTGAGGATGTCTCCGAACATATTGGTCGTCACGATCACGTCAAAGGTCTGCGGGTCGCGGATGAGGCGCATCGCCATCGTATCAACGATCACTTCGTCGACGGTGACATCGGGAAACTCTTTGGCAACGCGGTGGCACTCCTCGACGAACATGCCGCAACCAAGCTTGAATACGGTATTCTTGTGGACAAGCGTAAGGCGTTTCTTGCGCTGCTGGGCGATCTCAAACGCTGTGCGCGCCACCCTCGCCGATCCGACGCGGGTGATGACACGCACGGAAATGGTGACATCTTCGGTGGGCCTGAACTCACCGGAACCGGCAGCCACATTGCGATCGGGCTGGAAGCCTTCATTGTTTTCGCGAACGATGACGAGATCGATACCATCGTAAATTGCCCCAAGCCCCGGGAAAGATTTCGTGGGGCGTACATTGGCAAACAGGTTGAAGCCTTTGCGCATGATCGGATGCGGATTGATGGCTCCCGGAACCTTGGGATAGGCCTGATGGCCGATCGGCCCGAGAATGAAGCCGTCCATCCTTGCAAGCGTCTCCATCGTCCCCTCCGGAAAGGTCGAGCCATGTGTATCGAGCGCCGTCCGTCCAATGGGCATGGGCCGCCAGTCGATCCTGAGGCC
>NZ_JBBNAM010000239.1:0-13322 GCF_037994425.1 Phyllobacterium sp. | reverse complement strand
GATCAGTGAAGTCAATTGCATTCTGCCAAGAGTTGGGGAATTGCTGCCATAGTCGCATGCTCGACTTGCGACCAAGGGATTTCATCGCAGGCAGGAGGCAATTTCATGGCGTATGAGCTCTACTATTGGGACGGTCTACCGGGACGCGGCGAATTCGTGCGCCTCGCACTCGAGGAGGCAGGTGCGCAATATATCGACGTCGCGCGCCAATCGCCCGGCATGGCGGCGATGATGAGTGTACTCAAGAGCCGGACGGAACCACACATCCCCTTCGCGCCGCCATTTCTGAAGGACGGTGACCTGATCGTCTCGCATGTCGCGAACATCCTTCTCTACCTTGGACCAAAACTCGGTCTTGCGCCAAAGGACGAATCGCTTCGGTTTGTCGCCAACGGCCTGCAACTGACCATCACCGATTTCGTCGCGGAGGTGCACGATACGCATCATCCGCTGTCGACCAATCTTTATTATGAGGACCAGAAGGCGGCGGCCAAGCAGCGCTCCGCCGACTTCATCGCGCATCGGATACCGAAGTTTCTCGGTTACTTCGAACGGGTGCTGAAGCAGAACCCCAAGGGAAGCGACCACACCGTCGGCGGCGGTTTGACCTATGTCGATCTCTCGCTGTTTCAGGTATTTGAGGGCCTTCGCTATGCCTTTCCTCGCGCCACGAAAAAACTTGCCGAGGATTACCCCGGCGTCGCTGGCGTGCACGCCATGGTGAAGGAACGGCCGAACGTAACCCGGTATCTCGCATCGGATCGCCGGCTGGATTTCAACGAATCCTGTATCTTTCGACGGTATCCCGAACTTGATCAGGACGCTTGAGCGAGACGTTTTACACTTTTGCTGGACATGGACCGCCCCGCAGGCTCCATTACCGTTTCTGTCACTCTCTTGGAGGAACGATCATGGACTATCGCTTCATGAAGGCAGGCGCCTTTGCGGTTACTCTCGGCTCGGTGCTGGGACCTTTGGCGGCTACGGGTGTATGGGCGGCCTCACCCGAGCCGGTGAAAGCAGATCACGGCATGGTCGTTACCGCACAACATCTTGCATCTGACATTGGTGTCGAAGTGCTCAAGAAAGGTGGCAACGCCGTCGATGCGGCGGTTGCTGTCGGCTACGCTCTTGCGGTCGTCTATCCCACCGCCGGCAATATCGGCGGCGGGGGATTCATGACCATACGCCTCAAGGACGGCAAGACGACGTTCCTCGATTTTCGCGAGCGCGCACCCCTTGCCGCCAAGCGGACGATGTATCTCGACGACAAGGGCAATATCGTCAAGGGCGCAAGCACCGACGGCTATCTTGCAGTCGGCGTGCCCGGTTCCGTGCTCGGCTTCGAGACGGCCCGTGCCAAATATGGGACGAAACCGCGCGAAGAACTGATCGGCCCTGCTATCCGCTTTGCCCGGGACGGGTTCGAGCTTGATCAGGGTGATGTTGCATCGCTGCAAAACGGCGCCAAGAAACTTTCCAAGGACAGGCCTGCTGCCGCGATCTTTCTGAAGCCCGATGGCAAGACCTACGCCGTCGGCGAAACGCTGGTCCAGCCGGATCTCGCCGCGACGCTTTCGGCCATTTCCGAGAAGGGTCCCGACGCTTTCTACAAGGGTGCGAGCGCTGACGCCATCGTCAAGGCGAGCGAGACCGGGGGCGGCGTCCTTGCGAAAGCGGATTTCGAACAGTACAGCGTGCGCGAGCTCGAGCCGGTCAAATGCAACTATCGCGGCTATGACATCGTCTCCTCGCCACCACCAAGCTCGGGTGGCGTGATCATCTGCGAAATACTCAACATTCTCGAAGGATATCCGCTCGGCTATCTCGGTTACGGTTCGGCCGAAACCGTGCACACCATGGTCGAGGCCATGCGCTATGCCTATGTCGACCGCAATACCACGCTCGGAGATCCCGACTTTGTCGACAACCCTGTCAGCCGATTGCTGGACAAGCAATATGCCAAGGATATCCGCGGCAAGATCAGTCCGTTCAAGGCTGGCACGTCACAAAAGTTGATGCCAAAAGGGTTCGGCGAGAGCAAGGAAACCACACATTATTCGATTGTCGATGACGAGGGCAATGCGGTCGCCGTGACGTATACGCTCAACGGCAGTTTCGGTGCCGGTGTGGTCGCGCCCGGTACGGGCGTGCTCCTCAACAACGAGATGGACGATTTTACCTCCAAGCCCGGCTCGCCCAACCTTTACGGGCTGGTACAGGGAGAGGCCAATGCGATCGAAGCGAAGAAGACGCCGCTTTCGTCGATGAGCCCGACCATTATTTCGAAAGACGGCAAGCCGTTCATGGTGATAGGCAGCCCCGGTGGCGCCCGCATCATCACGATCACGCTGGAGGCGATCATCAACGTCATCGATCACGGGATGAATATTCAGGAGGCGATCGACGCTCCGCGCATCCACCACCAATGGCTGCCGGATCGGGTCTACATGGAGCCCTATGCGCTCTCATCGGACACGCGCAAGCTCCTTACGGAGATGGGTCATGATGTCGATATCGACAAGGACTGGACCATCTGGGGCAGCGCCGCGGGTATCCTCGTGGGGGGCGAGAGTCTCGGCGATATCGATGAGGGTGGCGGAGCCAGGTATAATGGCGCCATGGATAGCCGGGCCACCTCGGGCGCGGCTAAAGGCTACTGAACGACGTTTTGGTGTGTGGGTTCCGACACGCCCGGGAAGCGCGCCTGTCAAATACTGAAACCGAGCATTCTGCCATGCAACTGGGTGATCGTTGCCGCATTTGCATTGGCAAAGGCGAAGCGCAGGAACTGGTCTTGCCCTTCGCCGAAATATTGCCCCGGGACTGAAAGGATGCCGGCCCGCTTGGCAAGATGCTCGGCCACCTCTGTCGAGGGTCTGGCTTTGAATGGATGACGGACAAAGGCGAAGTAAGCACCGACCGCCTCAAGTTTCCAGTCGTTGAGGCCGGCCATGACGTCGCGCAGGGCTTGCGCGCGAACCTCGATTTCGTGCCGGTTACCGGCCCGCCATTCGGCCAGTCCCGGCAATGCCTGAGCAACGGCGCCCTGTGCCGCACGGGGCGCGCAGATTTGCAGATTATCCATGATCTTGGCGATTTCCTCGACGACGCGCGCGCTTGCGGTAATGGCGCCAAGCCGATGGCCAGGAATGCAGAAGGATTTGGAGAAACTGTAGAGCTGTATCAGGTGCTCCTGCCATTGCGCGTCGCTTAAAAGACCATGCGGCGCGCCATAATGTTCGGGGAGAAAATCGCGGTAGGTTTCGTCGAGTATAAGCCAGATACCATTGCGTTTGCACACGTCGAAGACCGCTTTCAGCCGGTCGGGCGGGTAGATGGCGCCGGTCGGATTATTGGGGGTCACGAGCGCGAGCGCCCGAACGCCCGGTACCAGGGCCTCGACGATAGCCTCAACAGTCGGGATAAAGCCACCCGCGGAATTGCAAGCCACGAGCCCGGTCTTGATCCCAAGCATGGCAAGACTCGTCTCGTGGTTGAAGTAGTAGGGGTTGGTCATGAGGATAGTATCGCCCGCCGCCGCCACCGCCATGGCGGCGCAGATGAAGGCCTGATTGCACCCGGAGGTGATGTGGATATTGTCCGCACCGATTCCGGCGCCATAAAGCTCGCACACATGTGCGGCGTAGGCCTCGCGCAGCACCATTTCACCCTCGATTGGACCATAATTGGTATAGGCAAGGGAGGCGGCAGCCTCTCCGAGCCATTGCAGCAGGGCAGGATGCGGCGGATAGCCGGGAACCGCTTGCGATAGGTCGATCAGCGGTCCAAGGGAGCCATCATAGGACCTTCCCCATGCCTGCACGGCGGGAATAGGCGGTGGCGAGAGACGGGTAATGAGCGGGTTCAGCGCTGCAGCAGGCATTAAGGTTCCTATCGTGTATCGAGTTTAGACCGGCGTTTTTGCGAGCGGTCAGGGCGCCGCGGGCGGGTGGCCGGAACTGGTAATTCAGCAAGGCGATCGGGCGCACTCACCTTGCCGCTGCGACGGCGGATGATGCGGCGGGCCGACGTTTGTGGCTCGGTGATGGTATCGGCCTCGAGCGAAGCAAAGAGCCAGTCGATAAAGACCTTGACGATGGGGGCGTTGCGTACCTCGTTGCGGCAGGCAACATAAAACGCATTGTTGGCCGGAACCGTAAGGTCGAACGGCACGATGAGCTCACCCTTGGCGATGAGATTGCTTGCGGTGATCGTATCGCCCAGAGCGACCCCCTGCCCGTAGACCGCCGCCTCGGTCGACAGGCGGGCGTCGCTCATGAAGTGCTGCGCACCGCGTGCATGTTCGGTCGCGTCGGCAGCAGCAAGCCAGGTGTTCCACTCCCGCCCGTCATCGCCATGCAGAAGCACGTGGTTGCGCAGGTCACGAACCGAGCGCAGCGGGCGCATGTTGAGAAGCGTCGGGCTTGCAACTGGAAACAGTTTAAGGCTGGTCCACAGGCGGCTCCAGCAGTCCATCCAGTTGCCATGTCCGTAAAGGACGCACACATCCACATCCGACGAAAACAGATGATCGGAATCGTTCGATGCTATCAGCGTCAGCCTTATGTCGGGATACTGCTCGGTGAACTGGTTCATGCGCGGTATGAGCCACAGCGACAAGAGTGCCGGCACGCAGGTCACCGTCAATTCGCCGCTTGTCGTCGGCCGCTTGATCAGCGCCGTCGTTGCGGCAATGTCCGCGAAGGCCTTCGAGACCGTCGGCAAAAGCAAAGCGCCCTGCGGGGTCAATTTCAGCCGCTGTGCACCGCGTTCGAAGAGCTGAACGTCGAGCATTGCTTCCAAAGCCTTGATCTGGTGGCTGATCGCACCGTGCGTGACATTCAGTTCGCGCGCTGCGGCTGTGACCGAGCCATGGCGCGCCGTGGCCTCGAAGGCACGCAGAGGGTTGAGCGGAGGCAGGCGACCGGGCGTCATAGTACTCCATTAGCGGTCAAGCCGCCGAAAGTCATGTGAGATATTTTCACACCACATGCCATAACAATGTCAATTGCTTTTCCATTCGTTTTGGATGGATAATACCTTGAAAGAGGCACAATGCCCGGGGAACACAGACCAGCGGATATCCTGAAATCCACACTTGCGAATCCGCACCGATCGCCCCGTGCATGAAGACTATGGGAAACGATCATGGCATCATGGGACAAGAACAAACTCGATGAACTGCGCGCCAAATATGGTGAGAGCCATGGCGGCGAGCTGTTTGACGCCAAGTTTCGCAAGGTTGCGGACAAAATCTTCTCCAAGAGCGGCACGCGTCTTGCACCCTATGCGGGGGTTCCAACCTTTCTGACCGCGCCCTACATGCCGGTCGATGCGGCAAATCCGGATTTCGGCAACCTTGAGGTCGCCATCGTTGGCGTGCCGATGGATCTTGGCGTTACCAATCGGACGGGTTCGCGTTTCGGCCCGCGCGCATTGCGCACGATCGAACGCATCGGCCCCTACAATCATGTTCTGGAATGTTCCCCGGTGTTCGACCTGCGCGTGGCCGATATCGGCGACGTGCCTTTTGCGAGCCGCTACCGGCTTGAACAGAGTCACGACGATATCGAACGGCGGATCAACCAGATCGTCAATGCCGGCGTGGTGCCGCTCTCTGTCGGTGGTGACCACTCCATTACCCATCCGATCTTAAAGGCTATCGGCAAGGATCGCCCGGTCGGCATGATCCACATCGATGCCCATTGTGATACCGGCGGCGCCTTCGACCAGACAAAGTTCCATCACGGCGGACCCTTCCGCAATGCGGTTCTTGATGGCGTGCTCGATCCGAGCCGGACGGTCCAGATCGGCATTCGCGGTTCGGCGGAATATCTGTGGGAATTCTCTTACGAGTCCGGCATGACCGTCATTCATGCTGAAGAGGTCAACGGCCTTGGCATTGAGGCCATCATCGAAAAGGCGCGGGCGATCGTCGGCGAAGGGCCGACCTACCTTTCCTTCGATATCGATAGCCTTGATCCGAGTTTCGCACCGGGCACCGGAACGCCGGAAGTCGGTGGCCTGACGACCCGGGAAGTGCTTGAACTCCTACGCGGTCTGAAGGGCGTCAACCTGGTCGGCGGCGACGTCGTCGAGGTGGCGCCGCAATACGATGCGACGACCAACACAGCCCATGCCGGCGCGCAGGTGCTCTTCGAAATCCTGTCGCTGATGGTCTTCAGCCCGTTCGTACAAGGAAAGCGTTGACGCCCGATGAGCCGCAAAAGCGAGGCGCCGAACGGCGCCTCGACACTGAAGAGACGACACAAACGACAACAATGAAGGGGAATAAGATGACAATCCACAGCAAGCTCAGGACATCATTTGCCGCGCTGTTGCTGCTCAGCAGCGCAAGCATCGGCTTTGCCACCCAACCGGCCAGCGCGGATGCAGTTGACGACATCACCAAGGCCGGGGTCGTGAACATCGGCGTGTTTTCCGACTTCCCGCCCTTCTCCTCCGCAAGTGCGGACATGTCGCTCAAGGGCTATGACATGGATGTTGCCCAGGCTATCGCCGACGCGCTGAAGGTCAAGCTCAACCCCGTCGCTGTGACCGGGCAGAACCGTATCCCGTATCTTACAGAGCACCGTGTCGACCTTTTGATGAGTGTCGGCTACAGCAAGGAACGCGAAGAGGTCATCGATTTCGCCGCCGCCTATGCCCCTTACTATATCGCCGTCATCGGTCCGAAAGCCCTGGAGGTCAAGGGCAAGGACGACCTCGCCGGCAAGAGCATCGCCGTCAATCGCGGCACACTGGAGGATACCTCGCTGACCGAAGCCGCGCCGGCCTCTGCCGATGTCAAGCGCTTCGACAACTATAACGCTGTGATCCAGGCCTTCATCTCGGGCCAGACGCAGCTCATGGTCGTCGGCAACGATGTCGGCGCGCAGGTCCTTGCCCGTCAGGAAGCGCTCGCGCCCGAGCAGAAGTTCCAGCTTCTGACGTCACCTTCGCATATTGCACTTAACAAGAAGGAAGACCGCCTGAAGCAGACGATCAACGACACGGTCGCAAAGATGCTTTCGGACGGTAGCCTCAACAAGAGCTCCGAAGCCTGGTTGAAGACCCCCCTCAATCCTGAAAACCTCAAGGACTGACGGTGGGCTACGCGCTCGAATTCGGTTGGCTCTATGGCGCCATTGGCATGATTGCCAGTGGCGCCGCCATGACGATCTTCCTGATCGCCGTGACATCGCTCGCGGGCGTCACCTTGAGTATTTTCGGTGCGGCCGCTAAGCGCAGCCGATACCCGATCTTGCGCAAGGCGATCGCCGCCTATGTCGAGATCGTGCGCAACACACCATTTCTGGTTCAGCTGTTCTTCATCTTCTTTGGTCTGCCGCGGCTCGGCATCCGTCTCGATCCAGTCGTCTCGGCCATGCTTGCCATGACCTTGAACATGACCGCCTATACGACCGAAATCGTTGGTGCCGGGCTTGATGCGGTGCCCAAGGGGCAACGGGAAGCGGCAGCGGCGCTTGGTCTTCAGCCATGGCTGGTTTTCCTTAAGATTGTCCTGCCGCAGGCGCTGAAAGTCATTTTCCCGGCGCTGACCAGCCAGATCGTCATCATGATGCTGGAATCGGCGGTCGTGTCGCAGATTGCCGTGCGCGAATTGACCTATGAGGCCGATATGTTGCAGGCGCGCACCTTCCGCGCGTTCGAAACGTATTTTGTCGTCACGCTGGTCTACCTTGCCATGAGCGTGGGATTGCGCCGGTTGCTGTTTGCCGCCGGACGGCGGGCGATTGCCGGGGGCATGGCATGATCGAGTTTACCTTCTGGGACATATTGCGCAATCTGCTTCTGGCCGCCCGCTGGACCGTTCTTCTGTCGATCGTCGCCTTTATCGGCGGTTCGATTGCCGGTCTTGCAATCCTGCTGCTGCGCATTTCAAAGCGGCGCTGGCTGCGGCGCGCGGCCGAATATTACATCGGCCTGTTCCAGGGAACACCGCTCCTGATGCAGCTCTTTTTGCTGTTCTTCGGGCTGCCGCTCCTCGGCCTGCGCATCGAGGCGTGGACGGCCGCAGTGCTGGGCTTGACCCTCTGCGCCAGCGCATTTCTGGCCGAAATCTGGCGTGGTGGCGTGCAGTCGCTGCCCAGCGGCCAATGGGACGCGGGCAGCAGTCTTGGTCTGCATTACGTGGCGCAATTGCGCCTGATCATTCTACCGCAGGCCTTTGCCGTTACACGCGCTCCGACCGTCGGTTTTCTGGTCCAGCTGATCAAGAGCACAGCGCTCACATCGATCATCGGATTTGAGGAGTTGGTGCGCACGTCCAATGCGATCAACAATGCGACATTCGAACCCTTCACGGTCTATGGGCTGGTGGCGCTGATCTATTTTGTTCTGTGTTATCCGCTGACGCGCTATACAAAGACATTGGAGCTTCGTGCCGCCCGCCAGCGTTGAACGGGGCGCGCCGTTGGGAAAAACAAGAGTGGGAAATCGCCAAAACCTGGCTTCGAAATAAGGAGAATGATGATGAGCAATATTCTGCAAACAGGCGTCAGCCGCCGTACGGTGCTTGCGACCGGTGCCATGGCCGCCGGCGTTTTGGTAATGCCGACGATCCTGCGTGCGCAGGACAAGTCGCTGAAGGTCGGCGTCTATGGCGGTTACTTCAAGGATTCCTTCGACAAGAACATCTTCCCCGAATTCACCAAGGCAACCGGCATCGCGATAGAGTCCGTTGCCGAACCGACAGGCGAGGCCTGGCTCGTCCAACTCGAGCAGGCCGCAAAGGCCGGCGCTGCACCGGCCGACGTTTCGATGATGTCGCAGGTGGCGATGCTCAAGGGTCAGACCACGAAGCTCTGGACGCCCCTCGATATGGCGAAGATCCCCAATTCGAAGAACCTCATCGAGCGGTTCATCAACAAATATCCAGATGGCGGGGTTGCCGGTATCGGCGCCGTTTCCTGGTATATCACGCTGGTGACGAACACGGACGTCTATAAGGAAGCGCCGACATCGTGGGCAGCTTTCTGGGACAAGGCCAATGAGGACAAGCTTGGTCTGCTGGCGCTCGTCTCCAATTCGTTCCTTCTGGAAATCACGGCGAAGACCTTCTTCGGCGGCACCAATGCACTCGATACCGAAGATGGCCTCTTGAAAGCCTTCGACAAGCTCGCCGAGGTTAAGCCGAACGTGCGCCTGTGGTATCGCGATGAAGCCCAATTTGAGCAGTCGCTGAAGTCAGGCGAAATCCCGATGGGCCAGTACTATCACGACGTGACCGGACTTGCGGCCTCGGAGGGACACCCGGTTCGCTCCACCTTCCCGAAGGAAGGCGGCGTTCAGGATTCCGGCTGTTGGGCGCTCTCGCGTGCCTCGAAGAAGACAGAGGAAGCCCATATCTTCATCGACTATATGAGCCAGCCGGCCATTCAGGCGACCTTGTCGCGCAAGGTCGGCACCTCGCCAACCGTCAAGCGCGAACTGCTCGATCTCAATGACAAGGAGTTTGCGGCCGTTTCTTCCGATATCGAGCCGATCATCCCGCGCTATGATCTCTACACGAACAAGGCGGACTGGCTGAACCAGAAATGGACCGAGCTGATCGTCGGGTAACGCGAAAAGGCACCACCTCTTCGCACAATGGGTGGTGCCTTACCACAAACAAGAGAATGAGGGACAGATGTCCGGACTGGTATTGAACGATGTCACCAAACAGTTTGGGACATTCGCCGCGGTCGAGAACGTGCATCTTTCGGTGCCGCACGGCACTTTCGTGTGCCTGCTTGGGCCGTCAGGCTGCGGCAAGACGACGTTGCTGCGCATGATCGCGGGCCTTGAGGATCCGACGAATGGCGCCATCCTGCTTGATGGCGCGGATATTACCAGGGTGCCGACGCACAAACGCAATCTTGGCATGGTGTTTCAATCGCTCGCTCTCTTCCCGCATTTGAGTGTCGGGGAGAACATTGCCTACCCGCTACGCATTCGCGGCAAGGCGCGCGAGGAACAGAAAAAGCGCGTTGAGGAATTGCTTGCCCTCATCCATCTGCCCGGCTATGGCGACCGGCCAGTGTCAAAGCTGTCGGGCGGACAGCGCCAGCGCGTTGCGATTGCACGGGCGCTTGCACTGTCGCCGCGGCTGTTCCTGCTTGACGAGCCATTGTCGGCACTCGACGCCAAGCTGCGCGAGGCTATGCAGGTGGAACTGCGCCAACTCCAGCAGAAACTTGGCATCACCACGATCGTCGTCACCCACGACCAGCGCGAGGCCATGACAATGGCCGATACGGTCGTCGTCATGAATGGCGGCCACATCAGGCAGGTGGCCTCGCCCATCGAGATTTACCGCAGGCCTGCCGATACATTCGTCGCCGACTTCATCGGGTCGACCAACCTGATCGAGACGGCGGCCGATAGCTCTGGAGCGGCTACGATCTTTGGACACCGTGTGGAAGGTTTCGTATTGCCGGCTGGTGTAACGCGCGCCACGATCTCTGTCCGTCCGGAAGATGTGCATCTGACGGCGCCCGGCAACGGCGCCATCGACGGCACGGTCACCTTCGTGCGCGATCTTGGCGGCACGATCGAGACCTTCGTTGAAGCAGGCGGGCAGCAGATCATCGCTGTTTCCACGCCGCGCGAGCGCCCTGATGTCACTGCCGGACAGAAGGTGGGCATTTTGCTTGCGCCGGACCTTTGCGTGGTGCTGAAACAATGAAGCGTGAGCGGCCCCAATCCCTTGCCGATTACGGCCCGCTGTTCTTTCCGGCCGGCATGCTGCTTGTCTTCTTCGTCGTTCCATTTGGCACGATGATCGCCGTCAGCTTCTTCCAGCGCCAGGAGGGCGGCTTTTATACGCCGGCTTTCGTTCTCTCCAATTATGAACGCTTCCTCACGGCCTTCTTCGGCGGTGTGCTCGGCTTCTCGCTGATGCTCGCCGTCACGGTCGCTATCTCATGCGTCGTCCTCGCCTTGCCGTTCACCTATCTTCTTTCAAGACTGTCGCGGCGCGTGCAGGTGTTCTGGCTCGTCGCACTGCTTTCGGTCCTGTCGCTGTCGGAAGTCATCATCGGCTTTGCCTGGTCCACGCTCCTGTCGCGCACGGGGGGCCTCAGCAATCTTCTCGTCGCCATTGGCCTGCTCGATCATCCAGTCGCATTGTTTCCGAGCCTTGGCGCTGTGCTCACGGGCATGATCTACCAGGCGTTGCCCTATACGATCCTTGTTCTCTATCCCGCCATCGTAAGGCTCGATCCGACCCTGATGGAAGCCGCGCGGACGCTCGGGTCTTCACCCGTGCGTGCCTTCTTCAATGTATTGGTGCCTGCGCTGCGCAACACGATCATGGCGACGCTGATCATGGTGTTCATATTCGCGCTTGGCTCCTACCTGCTCCCGCAGATTCTTGGCCGTCCGCAGCACTGGACCCTGTCCGTGCTGATCACTGACCAGGCCATCTACCAGTCGAACATGCCGTTTGCAGCAGCCATGGCGGTGTTCCTCGTCCTGGTCACGCTGGGGCTGGTGGCACTTACCCTCGTGATTGGCCGCAAGGGGGTAAAGGCATGACCAACGCGTTGCGCCGTCTTTACTTTGTCCTGATCGGCGTCTTTCTGGCATTGCCGCTCATCGTTGTCGCTGGCGTGTCGGTCAATGCCAAGCAGACCCTGGCATTTCCGCCGCAGGGGTTTTCGCTGAGCTGGTATGGCCAGATTTTCACCAATCCTGAATGGCGCAGCGCGCTGATCGCTTCCGTCATTCTCGCCACCACCTCCGCAGCGCTCGCCGTAGTGATCGCCCTGCCCCTCTCCTGGTTCCTGTGGCGGCGCATTGCGCCCTGGGCCAATATCTTTCAGGTACTCGGCATTGCCCCCTTCACACTTCCGCCGGTCATCACCGCGCTCGGCTTTCTGACGTTCTGGGCAACAACGGGTTTTTATGGCCAGGCGTGGACAGCTGTGATCGGCCACGCGATCTTCTTCGTCACGCTGCCGCTGGTGACGTTGTCTCTCGGCTTTTCCGCCATTGATCGGTCCTTCGTCGAAGCTGCCGCCACCATGGGCGCCGACGAGCGAACGATTTTCCGTACAGTCGTGCTGCCGCTGATCCGCCCCTATCTCGTGTCGGGCTACGCATTTGCCTTCGTCTTGTCGCTCAACGAATATATCGTTGCCTATATGACGGTCGGTTTCACGCTGGAGACGCTGCCGATCAAGATTTTCAACGCGCTGCGCTATGGCTACACGCCAACGATGGCATCGGTGACGATCCTGTTCGTTGCAACGGCCGCCGTCATTTTCTCACTGGTGGCGAAATTCGGCGATCTGCCGAAGCTCCTCGGCGCCATGGCCTCGGATGACAAATGATGCGGATCGCTGCACTCCAGATGCAATCGGTACCCGGCGACGTTGACGCAAACCTTGCCCGGATCGAGGCAGCAGCAAGGGAGGCCAAAAGAGGCGGCGCGGCTCTTTTGATCACGCCTGAGCTCTGCGTCACCGGCTACGGAGCAGGCGAAGCAATCACGAGCCTGGCGGAACCCGCATCCGGCGCCCAGGTCAAAAGGCTTCAATATATTGCGCGCGCGAGCGGCATTGCCATCATTGCCGGCTTTGCCGAGCGCGATGGTGCGGACATCTATAATAGCGCCGTGTTTGTCAACGGCGATAAAGAACCTGCGCTCTATCGGAAATCGCATCTCTATGGAGACTACGAGCGCAGCCTGTTCAAGCCGGAACAGCCTGGCAATTGCATCATCGAGTTCGGCGGTCACAGGCTTGGGTTGCTTATCTGCTACGATGTCGAGTTTCCGGAGAATGTTCGCCGGCTGGCCCTTGCCGGTGCAGATGCAGTCCTCGTACCAACGGCCCTCCCCGCAGGACCGTCCGGGACATTCATTGCCAATCACATGATTAAGGTGCGTGCTTTCGAAAACCAGATCTTCGTCGCCTACGTCAATCACGCCGGCAGCGATGGCCGCTTCACATTTGCCGGCCTGTCGCGTATCGCAGCACCCGATGGCACTCTCATCGCCGCCAGCACCGACGACAGGGAAGAATTGATGTATGCGGATATCGACCCCGGCGCATTCGCAGCATCCATCAAAGACAATACCTACCTCAGGGATTTGGGATCAGCATGAGCGACGAAATCACAACGGATGTTCTTGTCATCGGCGCGGGCATTGCCGGCATAGGTGTCGCCGCAGCGCTGGCTTCGACGCACCGCGTCGTCGTTGTCGAGCGCGAGGACCAGCCCGGTTATCATTCGACTGGCCGGTCAGCCGCAATCTTTCTTCCCAATTACGGCAACGAGGTCATCCGCGGACTCAATAAAGTGAGTGCCCC
>NZ_JBBNAM010000238.1:0-22816 GCF_037994425.1 Phyllobacterium sp. | reverse complement strand
ATGAAGAGAATGCCGCCATGATCGCGGACGCGGTGGACCCAGCCGGAAAGACGAACAGTCGAACCAACGTCCGATTTACGCAAGGCTGCGCAGGTGTGGCTGCGGTAACGGTGCATCATATGTGCCTCTGAATTTATGCTGGTTGCCGGTAAGCGTGGGAAAAGCCCCGGCATAAGCCAAGAATTTGGGCGGACAAGCGCATTTTGAGGGTGATTTGTCAAGATCGGGGCGCAGACAAACGCATTCTCATTCGCTATAGAAAATTTATGACCATGATTACAACCACCGACCAACTTGAACAGGCTGTCGCCGCTCTTTCGCAATCCGATTTCGTGACCGTCGATACGGAATTTATCCGGGAGACCACCTTCTGGCCGGAGCTCTGTGTCATTCAGCTTGCCTCGCCGGACCACACGGCAATCGTCGATGCGCTGGCGCCTGGCCTTGATCTTGCTGCCTTTTTTCGACTGATGGCCGATGAGAAGATCGTCAAGGTCTTCCACGCTGCACGCCAGGATATCGAAATCATCTTCCATCTTGGCAATCTGATCCCGCATCCGGTTTTCGACACGCAGGTTGCGGCCATGGTGTGCGGTTTCGGCGATGCGATCGCTTATGATCAGCTGGTGCAACGCGTTGTGGGCGCGCAAATCGACAAATCGTCACGCTTTACCGATTGGCGCCGGCGACCCCTTTCCGACAAGCAGCTCGACTATGCGCTGGCCGACGTTACCCATCTGCGCGACATTTATCTCCACCTGAAGCAGAGTCTTCAGGAGGAAGGCCGCACCGATTGGGTGCTCGACGAAATGAAGATACTCACGGCGCGCGAAACGTATGACATGCATCCGGACGATGCATGGAAGCGGCTAAAGATGCGTTTGCGCAAACCGCAGGAGCTCGCGGTTCTGCGCAGCGTCGCCGCATGGCGCGAACGCGAGGCGCGCGAGCGCAACGTGCCGCGCGGACGCGTACTCAAGGACGATGCGATTTACGAAATCGCGCAGCAACAACCCCGCGATGCCGAGGCGATGTCGCGCCTGCGGACGATCCCGAAGGGCTGGGAACGATCGAGCATGGCAACCGGCCTGCTCAACGCCGTCAATCTTGCGCTCGACCTGCCAAAGGAAGATATGCCGCGCCTGCCGAAATCGGTGCAGTCGCCGGAAGGAGCCGGTGCTGCGGCGGAATTGCTGAAGGTGCTGTTGCGGCTCGTTACCGAGGAACATGGCGTCGCCGCCAAGGTCGTTGCGACATCCGACGAGATCGACAGGATCGCGGCCGAGGGTGATGTTGACGATATTCCCGCGCTTCAGGGTTGGCGGCGCGAAGTCTTCGGCGAAAAGGCGTTGCAATTGATCAACGGGTCGCTTTGTCTGAAATTCGAAAACAAGAAGATCCGGGCCGTTCCCTGGCCGGCGGAATAGGCCGATAGTTCGGCCAGGATCGAAGCATCGATATGGAGGTGCCGCTAACGTTGCCGGCATGATCCATCGCTACTATAGGCGCCCCATGTCCAGTCCTGCCGTTTCGACTCCGCCGCTCGCCAGAGAGATCGCCCTCCTCGCCGTGCTCGCCACGCTGTGGGGCGCTTCCTATACCTTCATCAAGATCGGCGTTGAAACGATTCCGCCCGTCACATTCATCGCTGCACGAACTTTGATCGCCGGGGGGCTTCTCCTTGCCATCATCAAGATGCAAGGTCTCGCCTTGCCGAAGGATCCGGCAGTCTGGAAGCGCTTCTTCATACAGGCTTGCATCAACAGCGTCATCCCGTTCACGCTGATTGCATGGGCGGAGGTTACCGTCGACGCCGGCCTCGCGACGATCCTCAATTCAACCACGCCGATCTTCACGTTCCTGCTGACAGTGCTTGTCACAAGGCACGAAGCCGTTACCTCACGCAAACTCTTCGGCGTCGTCGCCGGCGTCGTCGGTATCAGCCTTATCATCGGCCTCGAGGCATTCAACGGCCTCGGCAAAGGACTAGTCTCGCAGCTTGCAATTGTCGCAGCGACGATCTCCTACGCCTGTGCCGCGATTTTCGGACGCGGGTTCAAGGGCCTTGACCCGATGATGCCCGCCGCCGGCTCGATGATCTGCGGTGCGGTCCTGCTCATACCGCTAAGTATCGTCGTCGACCATCCGTGGACGATCGTTCCCTCAACCCAATCAATCTTCGCACTGTTCGGCCTGTCGATATTCTCGACTGCCCTCGCCTTCGTCATCTACTTCCGTCTGATACACACACTTGGATCGGTCAGCACGACGTCACAGGCATATCTGCGCGTACCGATCGGCGTTGGTATCGGCGTCCTGTTCCTCGGTGAGAGCCTGACCTCGACAGCTTGGCTCGGGCTCATATGCGTCATTGCCGGGGTTGCCGCCATGACCCTGCCTTCGCGCAAGAAAACAGCATCCGCGCAAGTATAACGCCCTAAAATAGGCCACAACAACCAAGGCCGGTGGAGCGCTCCACCGGCCTTTCGCTTTATGTCGTTGTGCCGTCTAGAACTTCACCGTCAAATCCGCCTTGACGGCATTGTCGTTGACCCGGCTGGAGAACTGGCCGACATAGCTCAGGCCCACCGTGGTTTTCTTGCCGATGCCGACGTCAAAGCCGGCCTCGACGATGCCGGTATCCTCGGCGATGGGCAGGCCCTCGACGCTGAATGCCTGGCCGGTGGCAAAGGCAAGGTTCGTCTGCGGCGTCACGTCGCCGAAGGCATGGGTCCAGCCGAGCATGCCGCGGGCGGTGAGGACCGTGCTCTCGCCCAAGGCAAAATCATGCGCGGCGCGCAGACCGTCGTCGTGCCGATGTCGGTCGATCCGGCATTGCCTATAAGCGCGCTGATGGCGCCGTCCTCGACGATCGGGAGCGATTGGCTGCGGTTCCGCCTCGACGGTCCTTTCGACGAAGCTGACGGTGCGGTCATTGGCGCTGGTCGCGCCGGTCACCGCCGCAAGATACTTGTACGCGGGCTCGACCGCCTCGAAATCGCCGCTGACGCCGGCATCGGCGGTAAGGATGAAATGGGATGTTTCGAGAAGGGCGGTCATTTCCTGTTCGCTCATGAGCGCCGGACTGCCTTCGAGCCGCACCGAGACGATGCCGCCGAGCAGCGCCGCCTTGCCGGTGACGGCAAGACGGTCGGCGCTCGTCCCGTCGGCGGCGATTTCGACGTCGAAATTGCTGCCCTTGCCGAAGGTCGCATCGCCGGCAACGGTCAAGGTGCCGATGGAATTACCCGGCGCAACCGTGCCGCCGCCATTGGCAGCGAGGCTGCCGATCGTACCGTTGCCGCCAAGGACGCCGCCGTCATTGACAGTGACGCCCGCCGCCTTGCCGTCGACCCGCAGCGTGCCGCTATGGTTGACGATCGCGGCGGAGCTGATCGCGCCTTCCTTGCCGATGCCGAGGAGACCGCCATTGACGATGGTATCGCCGCCATAGCTGTTGTTGCCGGTCAGCCACAACGTGCCTGCGCCGGATTTGGTCAGGCCGGCATCATAGCCGGCAGGATCGGCAAGCTTCTTGGCGAGGTAGACGTTGCGGGCTTCAAGGTGAACATACTCAGCCTGTCGCGACGCGACAATGCCTGACGCCAAGATCTTGGCCAAGGCGACATCATCGGTAAATTGCTTGAGGTACTCATCCCTGCCAAATTTCATTGAATAATAATTGTCGACCCAATATTTGTCTTTTTCCTTTTCGAACGCCGCCAACAGCTGTTCTGCTGTGTCATTATTTTCTACCGCAGCGCGCAGGCGTGTGAATTCTTTTGAAGAAGTGCTGTCCAGCCCCGCAGCCATCAAGGCTTTGAACAATTCCTTGGCTGCCGGCAGTCCCGAAACGATCCCGGGAACGACAATCGCATCATAGTCGGCCGGAATGCCGTTATCGAGGCCGATAGCGGATTTTCGCGTCGTCCACGCAACGATCTCCGCCTGTTCCTCCACCTTGCGCTGCAATAGCGCCTTATCGGTGATATCGTTGCTCCAGACATCGCTGGTGCCGACCGGCAGCTCGGCATTGAAGCGGCCAAGGAACTGACCGGGGCCGTTCATCGCTTTCTTGAGATCCGGCATTCCCCAACCGAAGACGATATTGGGAGCGTTGGGGTCGTCACCTTTGACGCGGCCGTCGGTCAGATGCTGAGCCGTGGTGAACAGCACGTCACGGGCCTGGGTGCTGGTCATATAGGGATAGCGCAGCATCACCAAGGCCAGCGATGCGGTGACATTCGGGGCGGCGGCCGACGTGCCGCTGTAAGTTGAACGATATGCCGGTTTCAATGGCTCCTTCGCTAATTCTTCCGGCGTATGACCTCCGTGGTCTCGGTCATCATCCCCGCCGTTCTGACTTAAAGATGTTGTGCTAATGTCTAACGTAGGGCCTGCCATACACCAATACTTGGTCAGACCGCAGCGATCGTAAATGGATTCTTTCTTTTCAGTTACGCCGGTGACACCAATCCAATACTTTTCGATCTCGGGACGAAAGTAAGGCAAACTGGATACAGCGCGTGGATTATCTCTTCCTTCATTGCCATTGGCCCAGACCTGAATCGTGCCGTATTGCTGCGACACCTCCGCGGCGGCATCCAGAAAGGTTTTTTTCCCCGAGAACCTGTTGTAGAGTTTGATGGTGCCACGGAGCGTGCCGTAGTCACCTGCGGTGGGTGACTCCTGCCCCCAACTCGAGTTGACAACGCGCGCGCCATTTCGGGAAAGAACCGCATAGGCTTCGTTGAAATACTCGTAATCGACGTTCGGTCCGTAGACGGTGTTGTCTGTTCCTCCCGAATTGGCCGAATAGAGATGCGCATCAAAAGCAATTCCATGCATGCGGTCTGTCGCGGAATTACCCGTCGCATCACGCTTGGCAATCATTTCACCGGCGGCTGACGTGCCGTGGCTGTCATTGAAAAATGGGTCGTAGTCGCCAAAAACCTTGAACTTGTCGCCCTTCTTCCAGGTCTTTCCACTTCCATCAAGCTGCTCGCCGTCCAAACCATAGGTCCCCTCAACGATCAGGGACGTAAATTGACCTTGCAATTGAGGATGACCGGCAAAGACTCCGGAATCCACCATACCAATCTTCATGGTCTTGCCGGTAAATCCATAGGCATAAGCATATTCGGCCTTTACATCCGCGAGGGCGTGGTCCTTCAAAAATTCCGGTGTTCTCCAGGTCGCAGCAGCTGCTTCAAGATCGTCGGTTTTCGTGCCGTCGGCATTGAAATACTTGCCGGCTTGCTGCGCCGCTGCGCCAGAACATGCGGCGGCAAGCGACATGGCGGTAAGGGCGGTGCTCTTGAGATGTTTGCGAAAAGAGGAAATATGATTTTGGCGTGCGGAAACAGCCGCACCAATGGCGTGAAAAGGCATAAAAAATAATCCCAGTGTTAATAAAACAAAACTTAAAAGTGGATACGAACAATGCGAGTCAGTAAGCATTCAACCCCGGCATGGGTCAAGATGCATAAAATAGAATCACCCAGGCGATCCGACCATTTTTTAACCAATGCGACAAATTGCGCACGCCAGCGGCAGGTTCACTGAACATTGCAAGCGGGGCATGAAGCTTCATTTGCGTCGATCATGCTAGCCACCAGCTTCGAGTGAAGGGATTATTCGCGAACGGACGAGATCGTGGAGTTGGTCGACATAGCCCGAGCGGCCCGACAGAGTTTCGGCGTCCGATGTCATGACGATGACCAACTCCGCATGGGGCACGACGTAGATCATCTGCCCGCCATAACCCCAGGCATAATAGAAGGGCTCACCGCCTTGTGTGTTGGCGATGAACCAGCCGAGGCCATAGGAATCGCCGGTGAAGGGCGAGCTTGTTCGTGGCGTCCAGGATTGATCGATCCAACCCTTCGGCACGATTTGCCTCCCATCATTCGTGCCTGAATTCAGGAACAATTGGCCAAATGCCAGCATTGCGCGAGCCGACAGCAACATGTCGTTGCCGCCGAAATAGATACCCTGCGGGTCACGGGGCCAGGGCGGGATGTTGATATCGAGTGGCTTGCCAAGCCAGTCCCGGGCGAGTTGCAGCGTCGTGCGGCCGCTGCGCTTCGTCAGCAAGGCTGAAAGGATGTGCGAGTTGCCCGTGGAATACAGCATGCGGCCGCCGGGCTCGTCGACGAACTCGCGCGACAGCGCATAACGCACCCAATCGCCGCTCGAGACCCAGCGTCCATAGTTCGGCCCGGAGGTGCGCTCGAGACCGGCCTGCATGGATAGGAGGTTGCCGATGGTGACCCTTTCCAGCCGCGGGTCCGGCGTGGCCGGCAGCTTGTCGGCCAACAGCGGCGCAATGGGCTGATCGATACTCGTAAAAAGCTCGCGCTCGATGGCGATGCCGACAAGCGTGGCAATGACGGTCTTCGACACGGATTTGACATTGACGGGGACTGTCGGTCCTAGGCCACGAAAGGCTTTCTCAATGCGAACTTCGCCCCGTGACGCAACAATCAGAGTATGCAGTTGCGGTAATGCGTTGGCCGCCCCGACGATCGCGTCGATGGCGGCGGGATCGAACGATCCCGCCGTTGGGGTGGAATAGACCGCACGCGGCACAAGAACCGCACCCATGCCTGCGAGCGACGTCAGCAACAGGTTCCGCCGGTCAATGAGCAACGCGAGATAGACATATTGGGAGCTTGCTGAGCGATCCCGACGCCGGCAAGATAAAACCTCTCACTTCGGCGTGATCGGCGCGATAGCAGCCACTACGATCCGACAGTCATCCGCAGGTTCTTGCCGGTGAGTTTTGCCAATTGCTGCAGCCTTCCCTCAGGAACGTCGCCGATCAGGTCGGCCTTCGACTTGTGGACGACCAGATCGATTCCATTTGCTGTGGCCTTCCAGGAAAGGTAGGGCACAACTCCCGCCATGGAAGCAGAGAACGGGTAGACGATGCGCATGATCGCAGCAAGTATGCGCGAATATTCGAGAAGGCGGGGGCTTGCAATTGCCGCGAGTTCCGGATCCGCGACACTGTTGGTGATGCCTTCGTGCCGGAAGAAATTGGCAAGCGCGATATAGGCACGGCCAGGATGATCGATGCCAACAAATGCCGCGTTGGAGATCATGTTCAATGCCTGCGAGCCGCGATAATCCGGATGAGCCCGCCAGCTGATGTCGGCAACGAGGCAGGCGGCGCGCCGGTAACGGCTCTCATCCTCCGTCTCGTCATAGCCAAGCGCGGCAAAGGCGCCCGCTGTCCATTCGGCGAGTTCGCGCGCATACGCCGGCGAGCGGGCGCGCAGCACCGCCAGTTCATCCGCCGCCGAGATAAGCGGGTCTTCCAATTGCTCGTTTTCGGAAAGGAGCGAATAGAGGAACCCCTCGCGCACGCCCAGCGCCGAGAAGACGACCGTTGCCGGACGCATAAGCTTGATGGTTTCGAGAAGCGCGATTGCGCCATAGGAAAGCAGCGAGCGCCGATTCTTCGAGACGTCCTCGATACCGCGCATATATTCGAGGTCACCCACGGCAACGAGCTTTAGAAAGCGCTGCGCCTCTTCGAATGGGATTTCGTAATGATGCATGACATGGAGCGGATAGTGCGTGGCACTCATGTGCAGTTTGGCGAGATTTCGCCAGGTGCCGCCGACGGCGTAGAAGGTCCGGCCCTTGCCATTGGCCAGAAGCTTGGCAGATGCCAGATACTTCCTCGCGATCGTTACTGCCGTCGTTAGATCGCCGTCCGACATATCCTGTAGGCGAAGGCCGCCGAGCGGCAGGGTAATGCCGTCGCCGATCTGACGACCCTTGACGTCGACAAGTTCGAGACTGCCGCCGCCAAGGTCGCCGGCAATGCCGTCAGGATCGTGGAAGCCGGAAATGATGCCCAGCGCGGAATAATACGCCTCTTCGCGGCCGGAAAGCACCCTGATGGGTTCTTTCAGCAGCGCTTCGGCCTCCTTGATGAACATCGAGCCGTTCTCGGCTTCGCGGGCTGCCGCCGTTGCAAGCACGTCGAGCGATACCGCGCCCGCCTGGTCGGCGAGAGCCCGGAAGCGGCGCAGCGCGCGGAGCGCGCTCTGGACTGCCTTGGCATTCAGCTTGTGCGTCTTGACGAGCCCCTTGCCGAGGCCGCAGAGGATTTTTTCATTGAACAACACGGTTGGCGAGCGGTTGACGCCCTCATAAACGACCAGGCGCACTGAATTCGAGCCAATATCGATCACGGCGGCTGGCTGACGCCCTTGTACGCGGCCTTGTGCAGCGGAAATCATGCAGCCTTGTTTCTTTTCAAGCGCTTGCGATGGGCAATCAGTCGAGGTGCCGAGGATTTCAGAGACTTGCCACGGCCGGACAGGCTGGGATTTGTCATGAAATATTCCTGCGCGTTGAAAGCTTCTTCACCTTCGGCCGGCTCAATCCGGCGCGACGTTCCGTCTGCTAGTAACTCGTAACTCTGCTGGTTGTCGAGCACGTTGGCCAGCATAATCTGTGAAAGAACCTGTTGATGCACAGTTGGATTGGTGATCGGAACCAACGTCTCCACGCGGCGGTCGAGATTGCGCGTCATCATGTCGGCAGAGCCGAAGTAGACCAGCGCCTTTTCGGACGGGAGGCCTTCGCCATTGCCGAAGCAGAAGATGCGGCTGTGTTCAAGGAAACGACCGACGATCGATTTTGCGCGAATATTTTCGGAAAGACCCGGGACCTGCGGGCGCAGGCAGCAGATGCCACGCACGACAAGGTCGATTTCGACGCCATGCTTGCTTGCCTTATAGAGTGCATCGATGATTTCGGCATCCACCAGGGAATTCACCTTCATCCAGATCGAGGCCGGACGACCGGCCTTGGCATGCTCGATTTCTTCGCTGATGTGCTGCAAGATGCGCGGGCGCAGCGAGATGGGCGAGACTGCGATGCGCATTTCGCCGGATGGCGGGGTGTAGCCGGTGATGTAGTTGAAAATCTGCGCCACGTCGCGCCCGATCGCCGGTTCACACGTGAAGAATGACAGATCGGTATAAATCTTTGCCGTGATCGGATGATAGTTGCCTGTACCGAGATGCACGTAACTGCGCAAGCGGCTCTCCTCGCGGCGCACCACCAGTGACATCTTGGCATGCGTCTTCAACTCGATGAAGCCGAAGACCACCTGCACACCCGCACGTTCGAGATCGCGTGCCCAACGGATATTTGCCTCTTCGTCAAAACGCGCCTTGAGTTCGATCAAGGCGGTCACGGACTTGCCGCTTTCGGCCGCATCGATCAGTGCCCGCACGATGGGGCTGTCGTTCGATGTACGGTAAAGCGTCTGCTTGATGGCAACGACGTCGGGATCGGCGGCGGCCTGGCGCAGGAACTGGACGACGACATCGAAGGATTCGTAAGGATGGTGAACGACGATGTCCTTCTCTCGGATCGCCGCGAAACAATCGCCGCCATGTTCGCGGACACGCTCGGGAAAGCGCGGGTTGTAGGGGACAAACTTGAGGTCGGGACGTGGGATGCTAACGATTTCCGACATCATGTTGAGGGCAAGCAACCCTTCGAGCACGCTGATGCGATTGTCGGGAACGCCGAGTTCCGTCGCAACGAAGCTGCGCAAGGATTCCGGCATCTCGTCATCGAATTCGATGCGGATGACCTGACCGCGGCGGCGCCGCTTCAGCGCGCTTTCGAAGAGGCGCACGAGATCCTCCGCCTCTTCTTCCACTTCGATGTCGCTGTCGCGAATGATGCGAAACGTTCCTGCGCCCTTGATTTCATAGCCGGGAAACAACCGGCCGGTGAAGAGGCTGATGGCATCCTCCAATGTCAGAAAGCGGAAGTGACCGCTCTCGTCAGGTATCTGGATGAAGCGTTTCAGCGCCTGCGGCAGACGGAGCAATGCCGTCATGGGCCGGTTGTCGCTGCTGCGATTGAGCAGCATCGCGATGGTGAATCCGAGATTGGGAATGAACGGAAACGGGTGCGCCGGGTCGATGGCGAGCGGCGTCAGCACCGGATAGATGGTTTCGAGGAAGTGATCTTCCAGCCAGGCTTGTTCCGTACTCGTCAACCTGTCGGGCCGCACGATTTCGATATTCTCCTTGAGCATTTCAGCACGCAGCTCGGTGAGCCTGATCTGCTGCGCCGCCTGGAGCCGGCCTACCTCGTCGAGGACGAAATCCAGCTGTTCCTGAGGCGTACGCCCGTCGTCGCTACGGTCGGAGACACCAGCGCGAACCTGGCCGGCAAGACCCGCAATACGGACCATGAAGAATTCGTCGAGGTTGGCAGCCGATATCGACAAAAAACGTAGTCGCTCCAGCAAGGGCTGATGCTTGTTCTGTGCTTCCTCCAGCACGCGCCGGTTGAACTGCAGCCAGGAGAATTCGCGATTGACAAACCGATCGACGCTTTTCGGCAGATCGGGCAGATCGACGCTCTCGACCGGTTGCGGAATGAGGGGCGCCTGTTCGTTCATGGTCAATCTCCAATCAAATGCTTTCCGCGACTATACGGGCAATAGACCATGCGGTCAGGTTACAGCGGCAAACTAATGCGGTCTTTTGACAGATTGTTTGCAAGCGGCTTGAAATCGCATTCAGGATGATACAAACCCTAGGGAAAGAGAAGTCAATTGCGCGCACGCGCGTTGAGCGACGAGTCGTCAGGAGCGAAATATGGCTGGACACAGCATCCCTCATTTCCAGAACAGCGCTGGTCATGCAGCGATCAGCATCGGCGTGAAGGAATTCATGTGCGTTGGCGCAAATCCTCCATTCGACCATCCTCACGTTTTCCTGGACCTTGGCGACGATAACGAAAAGGTCTGCCCCTATTGCTCGACGCTCTACCGTTATGATCCCTCGCTTCCGGCCGAGGTGACGGTGCCGGAAGGCTGCATCTACGTGGACAGGGCTGCTTGAACCGGGACGGAGAAACTGGTTCCATCCGGATGTCCTCTGGCCCAACCCTGATTGATCTCAAGACAGAACGTAACAGGCGAATTCCCAATCATGACCAGATCATCATTGCGGGCGCGGGCATTGCCGGCCTGACGCTTGCTCTGGCGCTTAGCGAAAAAGGCTTCTCGGTCCAAATCTTCGAAAAAAGTGCGACACTTGCCGAAGTCGGCGCGGGCCTGCAACTCTCGCCCAACGCCACGCGGCTGCTTGATCGCCTGGGTGTGCTTGAACGGCTGAAATATGCGTCCGTCGAACCCCAGGCAATCTGCTTGCAGGATGGTCGGAGCGGCGACAAACTCTTGCATCTGCCGATTGGAGAGTTGGCAAGAGCGCGCTGGGGTGCGCCCTATATCGTCTGTCATCGAGCTGACCTGCAAAATGCCCTGCTCACCGAGGCACGTGCTCGTGCCAACATTGCAATGCAGCTGCAATCGACGGTAACCCAACACAAATCTGACCGCGATGGCGTTCTTGTCCGTGTCCAGTATCACGATCGTATCGAAGAGCACCGCGGTGCCCTGCTTGCCGGCGCAGACGGCGTTTGGTCAGACATGCGCACCGCCTTATCCGACATGGACCGTGCCCGCTACACGGGAACAATTGCTTGGCGGGCTTCGGTGGCAGTGGATCAGTTACCGGCTTCCTTTGCCGCTCTCATGCCTCCCGGCACCAATGTTGTGGCATGGACCGGACCCAACGCCCATCTTATCGCCTACCCGATCCGCTCTGGGCAAATGATCAACTTTGTGGCGGTTGCACCGGACAAGAACAACCGTCGCCGCTGGGACGACCAGCAACCCAATTTCAGCCAGGATTTCATCCGCGCATTTGCAACATGGAATCAGGGTATCCGCGACGTGATGCGTGCCGGCCGGCCATGGGCGCCATGGCGGCTGTTTGCCATGCGGAAATGCCAGTTCAAGATCGAGGAGCGGGTGGTTCTGATCGGCGATGCCGCCCACGCCATGACGCCGTATGCGGCGCAAGGTGCGGCCATGGCCATTGAAGACGCCTGCCTGCTCGCGGCGGCGCTCAGTACCGACGGCAAAAGATGGGCGCCGGCGATCGACCAATTCAGCAAGGCCCGGTCGAAGCGGGTTGGTGCTGTCGTGCGGCGTGGCGCGTTGAACCAACTCGCCTATCATGCGAGGGGTCCGGTCGCTCTCGCCCGCAACGTCGTGTTTCGTCATCGCCCTGTCGAGAAATTCGTCGAAGGTTTTGACTGGCTTTATGGATTCGATGCGGAGATGCGCGGGTAGTAGTTCGGCAGCCGTTGCGGCGCGGCGCTTGAGACCGCGGTCGATTGCCTGCAGTTGAAAGCAGCGGCCACATGGGTCGCTGCCAAACAATTCCGGATCAAATGGGCGGCGTTACTCAGTGCAAAATCTGGCTGAGGAACAGCTTGGTGCGCTCGTGCTGCGGGTTGTCGAAAAATTCCGCCGGGGCGTTCTGTTCGACGATCTGACCCTGGTCCATGAAGATCACGCGGTTGGCGACCTGGCGTGCAAAGCCCATTTCGTGGGTGACGCACACCATGGTCATGCCTTCTTCGGCGAGTTGTACCATCGTATCGAGCACTTCCTTGATCATTTCCGGATCAAGCGCCGAGGTTGGCTCATCGAACAGCATGATGCGCGGGTTCATGCACAGCGAACGGGCAATCGCCACGCGCTGCTGCTGACCGCCGGACAACTGACCGGGATATTTATTGGCCTGTTCCGGGATCTTGACGCGTTCGAGGTAGTGCATTGCGACCTCGTCGGCCTTCTTCTTAGGCATCTTGCGCACCCAGATCGGCGCCAGCGTGCAATTTTCAAGAATGGTCAGGTGCGGAAACAGGTTGAAGTGCTGGAAGACCATGCCGACTTCACGACGAACTTCGTCAATCTTCTTCAAGTCGTTGGTCAGTTCTATGCCATCGACGATGATTTTGCCGCTCTGATGTTCTTCCAGCCGATTGATGCAGCGGATCATGGTCGACTTGCCCGAACCGGACGGTCCAGCCACGACGATGCGTTCGCCTCGCATCACCTTGAGATTGATATCCTTCAGAACGTGGAAGTCGCCATACCACTTGTTCATGTTGATGATGTCGACGGCCACGTCGGTCTTCGACACGTGCAAGAGCGAGCGGTCGACGTGGATTTCATTGGGGTCAACAACGTTTTCGGTTGTCATGGTATGGTGCTCCTTAGCGTTTATGTCCTTTGTCGAGCCGCTTTTCCATGAAGATGGAGTAGCGCGACATCCCGAAACAGAAGATCCAGAATACGAAGCCGGCAAAGATCAGGCCGGAAATGGGTGTTTGTGGCGATGCCCAATTGGCATCGGCGAAGTGCTGCTTCACCGTTCCAAGCAGGTCGAACATGCTGATGACCGTCACAAGACTGGTGTCCTTGAAGAGGCCAATGAACGTGTTGACGATGCCTGGAATGACCAGCTTCAGCGCTTGTGGGAGAATGATGAGCCCGGTTTTCTGCCAATAGCTCAAACCCAGTGAATCCGCGCCTTCATACTGGCCCTTTGGAATGGCCTGCAGACCACCGCGCACAACCTCCGCCATGTATGCCGAAGCGAAGAGCGCAACGCCGATCAGCGCACGAAGGTATTTGTCGAACGACACGCCAGGCGGCAGGAACAAGGGCAGCATGTAGCTTGCCATGAACAGCACCGTGATTAGCGGGATGCCGCGGATCGTCTCGATGAAGATAACGCACAGCATCTTGATAACCGGCATCTTTGAGCGCCGTCCGAGGGCAAGGGCGATGCCGAGCGGCAACGATACCGAAATGCCGACGAAGGAAAGTGTCAACGTAACCAGCAGCCCGCCCCAGGTGGCGGTCTCCACATAAGGCAGGCCGAACCAGCCACCGACGAGCAGGACGAAGGCGATGATCGGGAAAATGAAGAAGAAGACGATCGCATTCGCCACCTTGTAGGGGGCTTTCGGGATGAGCAGCGGGACGAGCAGCAAGACGAACAGGATCGCGACGATATTGACACGCCAGTGCTGATCGATCGGATAGGGTCCGTACATGAACTGGTTGAAATTGGCGTTCACATAGGCCCAGCAAGCGCCCGACCACCCTTCGGGCTGGATGCCACCCTGTGCCACAGTCGAACAGACCGAGCGGTCCGGACCCGACCAGACGGCGTTGACGAACAACCATTTGATCATCCCCGGCAAGAACCAGGCGATCACGAGAATCGCAAATAAGGTGAGGACCGTATCGTAAGGCGTTGCGAAAAGATTGATCCTGATCCAGCGGATGATGCCCCGCTCGCCCAGCGGCGGGGTCTGGCCTTGCAACATTTCGGTGCGAACGAAGCTCAGATTGTTATCCATGATCAGCGCTCCACCAGTGCCATCTTGGCGTTAAACCAGTTCATGAAGATCGAGGTCAACACGCTGATGCCGAGATAGACAACCATCCAGATGGCCACCACTTCGATCGAGTGGCCAGTCTGATTGAGGATGGTACCGCCGACGGCCACGAGATCGGGATAGCCGATCGCGACGGCGAGAGACGAGTTCTTGGTCAGGTTGAGGTACTGGCTCGTCAAAGGCGGAATGATGATACGCATCGCCTGGGGAACGATGACAAGCCGGGTCGTTGGACCAGCGCGCAGCCCGAGCGCATGGGCCGCCTCACTCTGTCCCTTGCCGACGCCGCGAATGCCGGCGCGGACGATCTCCGCGATGAAGGAAGCGGTGTAGAAGGACAAGGCCAAATAAAGCGACATGAACTCCGGGCCAATCTGCGCGCCCCCCTTCAGATTGAAGGAGCCGAGGACCGGATAGTCGAAGGAAAGCGGAAAACCCTTGATCAGCAGGGCGAGGAGCGGGAGACCGGCGATCAGCGCAATTGCCGTCAGGCCAACCGGAAACTGCTGCCCCGTCGCCATCTGTCGCCTGCCCGCCCAGCGCTTGACGAGCAACGAGCCAACGATCCCGACAATGAGGCCGACGCCTGCAAGCCATGCCCCCTCGCCAAAAACCGGAGCGGGGAAGAAGAAGCCGCGATTGTTGAGGTAGGAGTTGAGCGGCAGGGCGATGCTCTGCCGCGCTTGCGGCAATACCGAGAGGACACCCAGATACCAGAAGAAGATGACCAACAACGGCGGAATGTTGCGAAATACCTCGACATAGACCGTGCAGATCTTGCGGATGAGCCAGTTTTGCGACAACCGCCCGATTCCGATGACGAAGCCAATGATCGTTGCCGTTATGATACCGACGAAGGCAACAGTTATCGTATTGAGGATGCCGACCCAGAGAGCGCGTACGTAGGTGGAGTCGCTCGAATAGGCCAGGTAGGGGCTGCTGCTGATGTCGAAGCCGGAGCGCCCGTCAAGAAAGCCGAATCCCGATGCGAGATTGGCGCGCTGCAAATTGGTGACGGTATTGTTGACTATCCAGTAAACCAGACCCGCGATGACGAGAACCGTCAGTACCTGAAAAACAAGTCCGCGAATCTTCGGATCGTATAGAAGCGACGCCTTGGCGCTCGTTCTTCCGACAGGCGTTATGTCCTGCGATGCCATTGACCCCTCGATTCATTCTTAAATTTTTATTCTTATTATTATTGTTTTTGCTTTGTGGGGCGAGGAGGCAATGGCCCCCTCGCCCCATGTTATTTGATCATGAGTTGATCAGCGGATCGGCATTGCGTATTGCAGGCCGCCCTTGCTCCACTGAGCATTGATGCCGCGGGCAATCTTGAGCTTGCTGCCTGCACCGATGTTGTTTTCGAAGACTTCGCCATAATTGCCCACGGCCTTGACGATGTTGACGACCCAATCGTTGGTCAGGCCAAGGTCGGTACCAAGCTTGGTATTGGCTTCCTGTCCGAGAACGCGCTTGATTTCCGGGCTGTCGCTCTTCGTCAGTTCCTCGACGTTGGCCTTGGTGATGCCTAGTTCTTCGGCAGTCAACAACGCAAAGTGCGTCCAGCGAATGATATCAGCCCACTGATCGTCGCCCTGGCGAACGACGGGACCAAGTGGCTCCTTCGAAATGATTTCCGGAAGAACAACATGGTCGTCCGGCGCCGAGAGCGTCAGACGGATGGAATAAAGGCCGGACTGGTCTGTGGTGTAGACGTCGCAACGTCCCGAATCATAGGCAGCGTTGACCTCTTCGAGCTTCTCGAACACGACGGGGTTGTATTCCATCTTGTTCGCTTTGAAATAGTCAGCAAGGTTGAGTTCGGTTGTAGTACCTGCCTGTACGCAAACCGAGGCGCCCGACAGCTGAAGCGCTGAATTGATGCCAGACAGCTTCTTTGAATTGATCATGAAACCCTGGCCGTCAAAGTAGTTGACGCCGGTAAAATCGAAGCCCTGCGTATCGCGGCTGAGTGTCCATGTGGTGTTGCGGATCAGCACGTCAATTTCGCCGGACTGCAAGGCCGGGAGGCGATCCTTGGCCGAGAGAGGGGTAAACTTGACCTTGGTGCCATCGCCAAAGATCGCCGCGGCAACCGCGCGGCAGTAGTCGACGTCGAAACCGGACCATTCACCCTTGTCGTTCGGGGCGCCAAAGCCGGCAAGGCCGGTATTAACACCGCACTGCAGGAAGCCCTTCTTTTTGACGTCGTCGAGTGTGCCGGCGGAGGCGGCGGTCGCCAACAGAACCAGCGCCGAAACAGCAAGCGTGCCCTTCAGAACAAGATTTTTCATAACAAGTGTACCCTTTGGTTGTATTGCCCTTAGTTCCCAGAGAGGAAAAACACGATATTGGCAGGTAACCCCCATACCCAAAAAGGGCCCCAATACCTCTCCCATTCACCGCTGCATCGAAGGCCATTCTGTCTCTTTGGTCAAGGGACAATCTTTGCTTGAGAATATTGCAAAACGCGCCGTTAACCTGCCTGTCGAACGAATTTTCTGATTATTCCCTGTGCAAATCTTCTGTGGCTCACCAAAAGTTGTCCCGGAAGCGCAATTTCGGCCAGAATCGCCCTTGTTCTGAGATGAAGGCGGTACGGCGTCCAGCGAGAAACCTTGCCAAAGCAATCGTGAATAGAAAGCCGACGCTATAACCGGCCACGACGTCGGTCGGATAGTGGGCGCGAACGAGGATTCGCGTAAAGGCGATGAACATCGTTGCAAGGATGATTACGACCCGCCAGCGCGGGAACCATAGGGCAAGTACGGCGCCCACTGCCCCCATGGTCGTCGAATGGCCGGACGGAAAGCTTGCGTAATCATATCCCGCCACAAAGGGCGAGAACGCGTTGGGGCCAAGTGTGTCGATGAATTTGGGCCGGGCGCGTCCAATCATGAACTTCGCGATATTCGTGAGTATACCCGAAAGTGCGATCGCCCAGAAAGCGAAAGTTGCCTGCGCGTAGATAAGCCCGAATTGAATCCGCCGTGTCCTGGCCAGTGCCCGCCAATCGATGCCGATCAGGCAGACGGCAACTGCAAAGGCCGGAATCAAATACCATTGCGACAGGCCGATATCGGTCAGGTGACGCGCGCCGCGCAAATAGCCGTGCGATGAGAGCGTACGCGACAGCCACTCGTCGTAGGGATGAAGCATGAGGATAACGAAGACGATAAGGACCGACGCCATGGTCATGCCGTGCGTCCAGGCCGGCTCCGTTGCCGGATAGGCAGGAACATTCAAACGGCGAAGAAAGCGAATGACGGATTGGGCTGCGCGCGCGATGCCGGATTGGCGGTCCTGAAACTGCTCCGTCATGTTTCCTTTCGACGCTCCCTGTTGCAACCGGCACGCCGCCGCATTATCGACTTCTAACCAGGCATACAAGATGTGGAGACGAATTCATGGACAAGCAACCGGGTAAGCCAGCAAAACTGGGCATCAATACCAGACTGGCTCACGGTGGATATGACCCGCGCGATTATCACGGTTTCGTCAATCCACCGGTCGTCCATGCGTCGACGGTTCTGTTCCCCGATGCAGAAACCATGGCGAGCCATAAGCAGAAATATACCTACGGAACCCATGGAACGCCGACAACGGACGCACTGTGCCGCGCGATCGACGAACTCGAAGGCTCGGCGGGAACACTGCTTGTTCCCTCAGGCCTGGTCGCCGTAACGGTCCCCCTCCTCGCCTATCTTGCACCGGGAGATCATCTGTTGATGGTCGATTGCTGCTATGGCAACACCCGGCATTTCTGCAACACGATGCTCAAGCAGTTCGGCGTCGAGGTTGAATATTACGATCCGCTCATCGGTGCCGACATCGAAAAGCTGATCGGGCCCAACACCCGCGTCGTTTTCACAGAATCGCCTGGGTCCAACACCTTCGAAGTTCAAGATATCCCGGCAATCGTGGAAAAAGCCCATGCCGCCGGCGCGATCGTTATGATGGACAACACCTGGGCAACGCCGATCTACTTCAGGGCACTGGATTTCGGCGTGGACATCTCCATCCATGCGGCCACCAAATATCCATCCGGCCATTCAGACATATTGATGGGAACCATCTCGGCCACCGAGAAATGCTTCAAGAAGCTCGATGCAGCCTATACGGCCCTCGGACTTTGCGTCAGCGGTGACGACGCCTACCAGATACTGCGCGGTCTGCGCACGATGGGGGTACGCATGGAGCGGCACGCCAAGAATGCGCTCGAAGTCGCTAAGTGGATCGAGGAGCAGGAGGGCGTTGTCGAGGTTCTCCACCCCGGACTTGAAAGCCATTTGGGTCATGTGCTGTGGAAGCGCGATTTCGGCGGCGCCGGCGGTGTCTTCTCGATTGTCATTGATGGCGGCGTAAAGCAGGCGCATGCCTTTCTCAATGCGTTGAAGATATTCGGCCTCGGCTATTCCTGGGGCGGCTACGAGAGCCTTGCCGTACATGTCAATCTCGGCGGACGGGTCATCACCGGACAGAACTACGCCGGCCCCCTGATCCGCCTCCAGATCGGGCTCGAAGACCCTGCCGACTTGATTGCGGACATCGAGAACGGCCTTGCCGCGGCCAAAGCCGTATAACGGGCATGAAAAGAAGTGATTTCAGTTCGTGCGTGACGCTTGGTAAAACCTTCGCATGAACAGGTTTGCTACAATCCTCGCGCTCGTAACCGCACTCTGCATCGGCTGGGTGCCGGTATTCGCCGCGCCCGCACGCCTTGCCGCTGAAATCGAGACGCCTCATGTGGGTGGCAAATCTGCTGCGCAACACATGCATCAACGCAGCGAATGTGCCGGGCAGCACTGCGCCAAAAATTCTGCACCACATCCGGCCCTCTGCGCCGCCTGTATCGGGGTTCCGGCTATGGTGATAACCGTGCTGATAGGCACAAAGCCCAAAATCATTATTCCGCGCGGCCGGGAATTGCCGCTCGTGACCAGGATACCGGCCCCTTTACCGCGTCCACCAACGCTCTGATCGTCTAAAGCTTTTCGCATTTGACGCGCAGGCAAGCTGGGCCACAGCCTCGCGTACTCTTCGCCGGCCCATGGAAAGTTAAAGCAATGAACAGAGTTTACACAGCAGCGCTGATTTTCGGCATCGTGTTCGCAACGCCCAGTCTGGCGCAGGATCACAGTTCCCACGGGACGATGCAGCACGACAAGATGGCAAAACCGGCTGGCGATCAGAGCGCTTCGTCGAAGGCCTTTGCCGCAGCCAACGCCAAAATGCACGAGGGTATGTCCATCAAATTTACGGGCAAGACCGATCAAGACTTCGTGCGTGGTATGATCGCGCATCACCAGGGTGCCATCGACATGGCGAAGATCGAACTCGAATATGGCAAGGACGCGGAAATTCGCAAACTTGCCGAGGAAATCATTGCTGCCCAGGAAGCCGAGATCAAACAGATGACGACCTGGCTGAAGAAAAACGGCGGCTGAGGCGACTGAACGACGCTGGAAAAGCAATCACCCGCCGACTGGGCGGCGGGTGATCACAATCAGTGACTTCAGAACTAAATGCGCGATCTAAATACGCATCTCGTAGCTGGCGGCGCGCTTCTGCAAGCACAGTTGCCAGAGACTATGGGCGGCATCGGCATAAGTCGACGTGCCGACCTTGAAATCAGCCGAACGCAGCGGCAACAAATCCTCGACGACATCGAGCGTGCGCGCCGGAAGAATATCGGTGCAGGTCCAGAGGCGCCGGAAAACCGTGCTGATCGCCACACGCTTCTCATTGACGTCAATAACCGGTTCGTCAGTGCCGAGTTCCCAGTCCTCAAGGGCGTCAATGGCCTCTTGAAAGGCGTTATGCAATATGATCGGCGCGTGGCCGTCGTGAAGTGGGTGCAGCAAACCAGGCATTCCTGTCTCCTCACTCTTTGGGTTGCACGACCGGGGGCTCCCGGAAGCAGAATCATAAGGGTGGAACCACCGTTTCAGCAAGCGCAAACTGCGATACCATACTAAATTACTAGGCATATCGGATTAAATCCAGTTTGCGCTACAGTTTTAACCTTCATAGTTTATGCAAACTGCGAACAACCTTTGGCATCTATCTGAATATTATCCGTTGCTCCTATGACCAACTCATCGGAGGGGCTTGGGGGGAGCGTTCTGTGCCCCACTGGAAACGACTCGCTACCACAACTGATTATTCGCTGACTATTTGACGCCGATCTCAAACTCAAGTAAGAATTGACGAATTGCTTTCAGATTTTATTTTAAACATTGGATTTTGGTACAATGTCTTTCGATAAGCGTGTGCGATTTGGATCCACATCGACTTTTACTTCTGGAAGAAAGATAAGATGGCTTAGCATCCTGTCGGCGGCCTGGGCTTTTGCAGTCAATTTCAGTCGGAACCCGCGCGGCAAGGCCGACGAATCGGAAGGCATCGCCGATGCTGCCGCGACTTTGCCACCCGACAGCGATGTCATCCGAGTTTGCCGCATTCTGGACAGCGCCGGCATGCTACGGCGCAATGCCGTCGTACTGCAACTCGGTGCTGGACGGGGGCTTACCACGATCGCACTCGCTACATGCGGTACATTTTCGACAGTGATCGCGGTTGAGCCCGAGCCTGGCAATTTCAGGATACTTACCAAGAGAGTGACGGACAACAACGTGGAACACGTCGTCAGAACAGTGCCCTGCGCGGCTGGCATGATCGATGGATTGGCCACCTTTTACATCAACGGGCTCGATAGCCTAAAAAGCAGCATCAAGCAAAAGAACGCGTCGGACGTGCCGGTGAGAATCGCAGTAAACACGGCTCAAACAATATTGGACGATGCGCGCATTGCGCCGTACCAGTTGGGTCTCGTCTGGATGGATATTGAGGGCTATGAGGCAATGGCCTGCCTGGGGCTTTTAAAGGCCCTCTGGCTTGGCATACCGATCCTTATGGTATTTTCACCTGACCCAGCTCACCCCCACCACACAGCCGCTTTTTTGCGTTTTCTGGCGACCCACTACCATCGTTGCGTCGTATTCGAAGGCGAAACCGCACGGACGATAGCCTTAGCCGAAATACCTGTCGATCGTGTGGGGCTGCGCATCCTGCTCATCAATTAGACAGTCCTCGGCAAGGCCCAACCGGCGAGATTGTCGCGAGCCATCTTGCCAAAACAGCGCCGTTGGCCCATTCATGTCCGCGCTGCTTCGCGATCGGGGACATTTGACTTATGACGATACGGCACCTTCAGGTGATCATCCTTACCGCACTTCTTGCCGGTTGCGGCAACATCCAAGGCCAACTCGACAACGAGAAGATTTCCTCTCTGCGCTACGACTCGGTTGACTGCGCGGCTCTGGTCGCACAGCGCAATCAGGCGATGGCTGAGGTCAGCCGCCTGTCGAATGGTGCCGGCTATCAGGATCCCAACGTCATTGTCGGTCTTGGCCCGTTCCTTCCCGACTATCGCACGAATAACCAAAAGCAGGCAGGCGCGCTGCAGGGCCAAGTTGACTCGATGACGCGTTCGATCGACCGAAGGAAATGTGCCGGATAGACCACCTTATATCGCGTCCATCGTTAAGCTCTGCTATCCTTGAAAACTGACTTTTTTATTCAAATTTTGAAGAAAAGACCCCGGATTTACTTTTCGCGATAAAGATTGTTTGGTTGTTTCGTCTTGATTCCATCCGATACGCATTGATGAGCCAAAGGGGCAACCACCATGATTCTGGGTATGACGCCATTTACCTTGTTCCACGTGATTTTGAGCCTTATCGGCATCGTGACAGGTTTCGTTGTCCTGTCAGGACTCTTGAAGTCAGAAAACTGGCCCGGCTGGACTTTCATGTTCCTGCTCACGACCGTCGGCACAAGCGTCACGGGATTTCTATTCCCGTTCAGCGGCTTCACGCCGGCAATCGGGGTCGGCATCATCTCGATGATCTTCCTTATCCTTGCGATCGTGGCGCTTTATGCATTCCGCCTCGTAGGTTCGTGGCGCTGGATCTATGTACTGAGCGCAGTCGTGTCGCTCTATCTCAATGTGTTCGTGCTCGTTGCGCAGTCGTTCCAGAAGGTCCCTGCCCTCAACGCACTTGCGCCCACTCAGTCGGAACCGCCATTCGCTATCGTCCAGGGAGTCGTCCTCATACTCTTCGTGATTGCTGCGCTTCTTTCGCTGCGCCGCTTTGCCCCCCGCCTCGTGTGAGGCGACGAGCAGAAGGGGGCGTCGACCCAACTTGCCGCGTTATGGCTAGTCTTGTTTTCACGGCATGTTGATTAGCAAAGCTGGTATGTGAACGCCACCAATATTGATCTTTGTTGAATAAGCGCAAAACTAGGCGTACACATATCGGCTTAGGCGACAAATAAGCTTTCAGCCTTCCGGTAAACGGAAGGTCATTTGCTCTTCTCCAGGGAGTGACAAAATGGGAGACGCGACGCTTCATCTGCCCCATAATGCAAGTTGCGCGACACAACAAATACTGCAAAAAGTTCGCGAAGAAATGCCAAAGAAGCCAGCAAGCCC
>NZ_JBBNAM010000237.1:0-11490 GCF_037994425.1 Phyllobacterium sp. | reverse complement strand
TCCCTCATCTCGATCGGCATCTTATTTCTAAAGGAACTCGAGGCGATACGGAAGGAGACGTCGACCGTTTACGACAGCATCATCGAGATCACCAAAACGATACGGGACGGGCTCTGATAATGAAGATCTCGCTTCGTGCCGGTGAGAAGATCTACGTCAACGGCGCAGTGCTGAGGGCCGATCGCAAGGTGTCGCTCGAATTCATGAACGATGTGAGCTTCCTGCTTGAAAGCCACGTCATGCAGGCCGATCAGAGCACGACACCACTTCGACAGCTCTACTTCTCCGCGCAGATCATGCTGATCAACCCGGCGGTCCGGGACGAAGCGCATCGCACTTTCAAGCGCATGCTTGCTTCCTTGCTTGCGACCTTCGAGAACCAGCAGATGCTAAAGGAACTCAAGCTCATTGACGAACTCATCTTCAACGACCGTGTATTCGAAGCACTGAAGTCAATCCGCCTGCTCTATGCCCTTGAAGCGCAGATTCTCGGAGGCGAGACCCCACCCGCCATTCCTTCTAAAACGGACCAGGCCATAAGGCCGGAGGCACTCGCATGACCACCATTCCGCCCGTCGGCACGCAGCAGACCAATTCGAACACCGATACCAGCAAGGCAAGCGGCCCAGACGTCGACTACCAGACCTTTCTGAAGCTGCTGGTGGCGCAGATGAAGAACCAGGATCCGACCCAGCCGATGGACGCGACCCAGCAGGTCACGCAGCTTGCGCAGTTTTCCAGCGTCGAACAGGCCGTCCAGACCAATTCGAAGCTGGACCAGCTTCTTGCCAGCTCATCGCTGCAGCAGGCCGATGGCATCATTGGCAGGACCGTCACCAGCGCCGACGGCAAGATCAGTGGTGTCGTCGAATCCGTACGCATTTACAGTGAGGGCATGATCGCGACGCTCAAGGGCGGTGCCACATTGCCGATCACGGCCGGCATCATGGTCAGCTGACCATGAACGAAGCCGACGCACTCGATATCGTCAATCAGGCTATCTGGACGGTAATCGTCGCGTCCGGTCCGGCCGTCGGCGCCGCAATGCTCGTGGGCGTGTGTATTGCGCTTTTTCAGGCGCTGACGCAAATCCAGGAAATCACCTTGACCTTCGTTCCGAAGATCCTGGCCATTCTCGCCGTGCTCGCGTTGACCGCGCCTTTCGTCGGCTCGCAGATCAACACATTGACCCTGCTGGCCTATTCTCGCATCGAACATGGATTTTGAAGCTATCTGCTAAAGCAGGTAAGGGATGCGGATGCCGGGCGCGCTCTCCGGAAAATCCTTGGTGTTTCGTGTAACCAATAGCATCGAATGAATATCAGCTGACGCCCAGATAATTGCATCGGGCAATTTCATTCGGTGTTTCCGACGCAGTTCGACAGCGCGTTCGGCAATAACATTTCGCAAGTCGATAACATCGAAACTGCCAAGGAAAGAGCGCGTTCGGGCCTCTAACTCTGGATCGGCTCCGATCATGACTTCCATCCACGTGATGCTACTGATCGCTTTTTCATCGTAACGGCCGAGTTCATCACGCGCCTCTGGTACTGCATTGAGAAAGTCGATCAGAATATTTGTATCAAAGAGCGCCTTCACCATTCACTCCGGACACTCTCCTGATAGGCAAGACCGTCGATTTTGCGCTCACCCCACAGTCCGAACGCATCGTCTATACGTTCCGCAGATTGCTTCTCGATTAAGTCGTCGATCGCCTTGCGGATCAACGCAGCCCGCGACTTTCTTTCCTTCTTCGCGAGCCGATCAAGCTCGCGAAGCTGAAGCTCATCTATATTGACGAGTGCTCGCATACTCATTGTCCTATATCTGATATCAGCAATATATATCTTTAAACATAGATTTTCCAGTGCCCTTGCACTTTTGCTTCGCGCAAGCTTCGCCCCCTATGGTTGCTGCGAAAATAGGAGACGACCGTGCAGCAAGCCGCAGTGAAACGATTGGGCGACAAGGGCTATCTGACCGGCAGCGACGTTGGCCTGGCACTCGGCATCGTCGTGATCCTCACTGTGCTCTTCCTGCCGGTTTCGCCCATCATTCTCGATATCGGCCTTGCTTTTTCCATCGCATTGTCCGTGCTGATCCTGATGGTTGCGCTATGGATCCAGCGGCCACTCGACTTTTCAGCCTTCCCAACCGTCCTCCTCATCGCAACGATGATGCGGCTTTCGCTCAACATCGCAACAACACGCGTCATCCTTACCCACGGTGACGAAGGCTACGCCGCGGCCGGCCAGGTCATCCATGGCTTCTCACAGTTCGTCATGGGCGGCGATTTCGTCATCGGCCTCGTGGTCTTCGCCATCCTTATCATCGTCAACTTCCTCGTCATTACCAAGGGTGCAACGCGTATTGCCGAGGTCGGTGCGCGCTTCACGCTCGATGCGATCCCCGGCAAACAGATGGCGATCGACGCCGATCTGTCGTCGGGATTGATCGACGAAAAACAGGCACAGCACCGGCGGCGCGAGCTGGAAGAGGAGAGCGCCTTTTTCGGATCGATGGACGGTGCCTCGAAATTCGTGCGCGGCGACGCCATTGCAGGCCTCATCATTACCGCCGTCAATATCTTTGGCGGCATCATTATCGGCGTGACCCGTCACGGCATGGATGTGAGTCATGCTGCCGACGTCTTCACCAAACTCTCGGTTGGCGACGGTCTGGTAACCCAGATACCCGCGCTCATCGTGTCACTCGCGGCCGGTCTTCTCGTATCGAAGGGCGGGACGCGCGGATCCGCCGACAAGGCCGTGTTCGGTCAGCTTGGCGCCTATCCGAAAGCGCTCTTCGTCGCCGCCATGCTGCTCTTTGTCCTCGGCATCCTGCCGGGTTTGCCAGCCTTTCCGTTCTTCGCTCTGGCAATCGGCCTGGCGGTGATCGGCGTCTCGGTTCCACGCAAGCTTGCGCGTGTGGCTGCGGCAGCGCAGGCCGAACTTGCCCAAAAGCAAAGGGCCGCCGAGGAAGAGGATCGCAATTCCATACGCGCCTCGCTCGAGACCGCGCAAATCGAACTTTGTCTCGGCAAACAATTGTCAGCGAAGCTTCTCGCATCGCAACTCGAACTCGCACACCGCGTCAACAAGATGCGCAAGAAGTTTGCTGTCGAATACGGATTCGTCGTTCCCGAGATCAAGGTGACGGACGACTTCCTGCTTCCGCCGAAGACCTACCGGATCAAGATTCACGGAACCGTCGTCGCCTCGCATGAAGTGCGTGTCGGAGAGATCCTGGTCATTCCGGGAGACAGGCCTCCGCCGCACGTACCTGGTGAAGAAGTGCGCGAACCAGCATTCGGCATGAAGGCGTATTCCGTTCCGGAAACCTTCGCGGCAGAGCTCAAACGCGACAACTATATGACCGTCGACAATCTTTCTGTCTTGCTCACCCACCTTAGCGAGATCGTCCGCAACAATCTGGCGCAGCTTCTTTCCTACAAGGACATGCGCGGCCTTCTCGACCGCCTTGGGCCCGAATACAAAAAACTGCTCGACGATATCTGCCCGGCGCATCTCTCGTACTCCGGCCTGCAGGCCGTCCTTAAGCTCCTCCTCACCGAGCGCGTCTCCATCCGCAACCTCAACCTCATCCTTGAAGCGATCGCCGAGGTCGCGCCGCATGTGCGCCGCTCGGAGATGATCGTGGAGCATGTGCGCATGCGCATGGCGCAACAGATTTGCGGCGATCTTGCCGACAATGGCGTGCTGTCGGTGCTGCGCCTCGGCAATCGTTGGGACCTTGTCTTCCACCAGAGCCTAAAGCGCGACGCCAAAGGCGAGATCGTCGAATTCGACATCGATCCCCGTCTACTCGAACAATTCGGAACGGAGGCAAGTGCCGCGATCCGCAAGTATCTCGATGCAGGCGAACGCTTCGTTCTCGTCGCATCACCCGAGGCCCGGCCCTATATAAGGATGATTATCGAGCGCTTGTTCGCGACGTTGTCGGTGCTCTCCCATGTCGAGATCGCCCGCGGTGTTGAAGTGCGTTCGCTCGGCACGATTTCGTGAGTCGCCGCTGATGCCGCCAATGAGCGACGCGATCATCGCAGCGTTTCTGGTGTTTGCCCGGGTAGGCGCCTGCCTTCTCGTCATGCCGGGCATTTCCAGTCCGCGCATTCCGATGCAAATCCGCCTGTTCATAGCCCTCGCATGTTCGCTGATGGTCGTTCCGATGGTACTTGCACAGGTCGAGCCAGCGGCCCGATCAGCACCCCTGCCGCTGATGCGGATCATCGTCATCGAGATCATCACCGGCGGAATGATCGGGGTTCTCGCCCGTCTCTATTTCTGGGCGCTGCAATTCATGGCCGGGGCGATAGCCATGGCGACCGGATATTCCGGCGCTCCGGGCGGTGCGATCGAATCTGAAGAGCCGGAGGCTGCTATCGCGGGCTTCGTAACCCTGTCAGCGCTCTGCCTGTTCTTCATTTCCGACCTTCACCTTGAAGTTTTCCGGGCGCTCCTGTCTTCCTATTCGGCAATCCCGGTCGATGGTAATTTCCAGCCGTCGACAGCAATGGTCAGCTTGACCGACACCTTGTCCAAAGCGTTCCTGAGCACCATCCGTATTGCCGCGCCGTTCATCGTGTTTGCGGTCGTCGTTAACGTCGCGGTGGGCCTGATCAACAAGCTGACGCCATCCATTCCGGTTTACTTCATTTCTATGCCGTTCGTTCTCGCCGGCGGGCTGATGCTGCTTTACTTCGCCATGCCCGATCTCCTGCGCTTCTTCACGAGTGAGGCCGGCGCCTATCTGAGGAGCTTTTGAGATGGTAGCTACACAGGCGGTCTATCGCGAGCTGATCCGCTTGCAAAAGCTTACAAAGCTGCGCCATGAGATGGAGCTTTTCCATCTCCAGACGCAATCGGCGGCAGTAGAAGCGGAAAACGTCGACCTCTTCAAAATGCATGATGGCCGTTTCGGAGTCGATGCTAGCATCGTTCCCGTCGACATCATCATGAGGCGACTTGAGACAAACAAGGCACGGCAGGCAGGACTCGAAGAGACAGCGATTGCAGAACGCCGCAATTGGCTCAAGGTTTCCCGCACGATCGATACTCTGAATCGCAAGCTGCGCAAGCTCGACGAGGAACTTATGCGGGCCGAGGCGGCGACCGAGCTTGATGAAAGCATCAGCCATCTGCTCGCGGGTCCTCAAATTTGAGGCTCAAGCCTCCCGTAAGTTTGGACGATTAAAGTGAACCACATGAGACAACGAAACGAAGCCGCAACCAATGGCCATTAATCCGCCCTCCGACCTGGTGCTCGACGTCGCCATGGCTGCGGATCCCGAAACGATGCGGGCGGCGACCGAAAAGCTGCGCACAATGGCATCAGACCGGGTTGCCGCGCAGGTCCAACTCACGCGCGAAAATTTTGCTTCAATGCAGCAAGCGACGCCTGCGCCGGAAGCAGATGGCGCCAAAGCTACCGACGCCCCGAGCCGGGCATACAAGAAGTTTGAGGCATTCATGCTTCAATCCTTCGTCGAGTCGATGTTCACGGGCGACAATCAGGCAGTTTTTGGCCAAGGCATTGCCGGCGACTACTGGAAATCGATGATGGCAGAGGCGATCGCCAACAAGATGTCCGACAAGGGCGGGATCGGCATTGCGCGTATGCTCGAAGAACAGAGTGCCAGAAAGGCAAGAAATGCCGACACCGAGGCGGCACAAACCACCGATACAAAAACTGATGACCAACTGCATTTCAAACGACAGGATTCAAATGTCATTTTGTACCAGATCGAACGGCAACTCATTCACCGGCAATTGAAATCGACGGATAACGTCGAAGAAACCCGACAAGGCTGAGGCCGAAAAGTTTGGAGGGAATTGATATGGAAATAGTCAACGATAATCAGAAAAGCACCGACATGACAGCTTTCGCCCAGAGAAACGAACCTGCACTCGACCCAGTGCTCTTTGCAATCCGCCGGCTCGAGGAGGTCATTGAGCGCGAAACGCGTCTGCTCCTCGATGGCCAGACCGTCGATCTTGCCGACATCAACGCCAACAAGAGCCGTGGCTTGCGCGACTTCAACAAGGCAATGGGCAAAGCGGCGAAAGCGGTCGATACGTCGGCGCTCAAGTCGCTGCAACCGTTCCTCGACAATCTGCGCCAGAAGCTCGATCGCAATTGCGATGCACTCAAGCTCCACCTGCGCGCTGTCACCGAACTGACCGGGCTCATTCGTGACGCTCTTGAGACGCAGGAAGCCGACGGCACCTATACGGTCCGGCAGCTGAGGGACGGGCAGGGCGCATGATCCGTATCGCCATCATCGGTCTGTGGATCTGCGGCGTCGCGCTTGGTTCGCTCTATTTTGCCGTCTGGCAGAATTCGGCCACAGCGTCGGTCGCACCCCAGATTGGTGAGGTCATACTTGATGACGGCAAGACCGATGTTTTCAGCGTTCCCGTCATCATCGACAATGCGGTGCATGGCTACGTCGTCACGCAGTTCGCCTACACGCTCGACAAGACCGTCAAGGCTTCGGTGACCGTGCCCGTTTCGTATTTCATCAACGACGAGATCTTCTCTCAGTTCTACGGCCAATACTCGGACGTGAAGGACGTACAGCAGGTCAAGTTCGATGACGTGAAGAAGTCGATCATTGACCGCGTCAATGCGCACTTTCCCCAGCCCCTCCTCAGGGATCTACTCGTTGAGCAGTTCAACTACATCAGCGCCAAGGAAATTCGTAACCAGAACACCAAGGGCCTCGAACGGCCCTGATCGTGGCAATCAGAGCGAGTAGTACTTGCCTGCCAGGGCATGGAGAACCACCTCATTCAGCGGCTCGACACTAGGATCCTGAACAAACCGTACGCCAAAATCGGGGTCTTTGTGCCAGACGACCTCGGTAATCAGCGCACCGCAATATTGGTCGTCGAACAGCCAGAAGCGATCCGGAACCGCACAAGCATTCACGAGCCTTATCCTGGCCCCCCCATGGGCAATGTTCTGGAATTGGCATTCCGTAAGGAAATGACCGTCCAACGTCACGAGCTTGCCCGATCGCAAGCGCGTCCGCTTGCGCTCCTGACGGCGTTGTTCTGTTTTATGTTCCGTTGCGGCTGGTGGCATCGCTGAAAGGTCCGAATTGCAGGCAACCGTTGATGACGGTTGCAATCACACTAGCAGCGAAAAATTGCAAATCCGTTAGGCTGCAGCGCGTTGAAAGGGCGGGACACGTCCGATTGGGGTCGTAACAGGAAAATTTCTTTTGCCTTATGGGCCGCTACCACTTTTAATTGCTTTGGTCATTCTGGTCTGTGCTGGCACGCACGCGTGACGGCTCATCCCAAACGAAAGGGGCAAGACGGCCATGTCACAAGACGCAAAAGCAAGCCTTCACGCAGCGGCCTTGGATTTCCACCAATACCCGAAGCCCGGCAAGCTCGAAATTACGCCAAGCAAGCGACTGGCGAATGCCCGGGACCTCGCGCTAGCCTATTCGCCGGGGGTTGCGGCGCCGTGTGAGGAAATCGCTGCCGATCCAGAGAAGGCCTACCTCTATACCTCCAAGGGCAATCTCGTCGCCGTCGTATCGAACGGCACGGCCGTGCTTGGGCTAGGAAACATCGGCGCGCTCGCCAGCAAACCGGTGATGGAAGGCAAGGCAGTGCTGTTCAAGAAGTTTGCCGGCATCGACAGCATCGACATCGAAGTGAACGAGACGGATCCCAAGAAATTCATCGAGATCGTCGCACCGCTCGAACCGAGCTTTGGTGGTATCAACCTCGAAGACATCAAGGCTCCCGATTGCTTCGATATCGAGGAGAGTCTGCGCGAGCGCATGAATATCCCCGTCTTCCATGATGACCAGCATGGCACGGCTATTATCGTCGCAGCGGCTGTCCTCAATGCCATGAAACTCGTTGGCAAGGATATTGCCGAAGTCAAAATTTGTACCTCCGGAGCCGGCGCTGCAGCGATCGCCTGCATGAACATGCTGGAAACCGTCGGTGCGCGGCGCGAGAATATCTACCTTGCCGACCGGCAGGGGCTCGTCACCAAAAAACGGGCAAATTCAGTTGATCGCTGGCGCGGTGCCTTTGCACAGAACACGAATGCCACCGAGCTTGCGGACGTCATGGCGGGCGCCGATATTTATGTCGGTCTGTCATCAGCCGGGGCATTGAAACCTGAAATGATCCGTGAGATGGCCCGTGACCCCCTGATCCTTGCCCTATCGAACCCCATACCGGAAATCATGCCTGAGCTTGCCATTGCCGAGCGACCCGATGCGATGATCTGTACCGGAAGATCGGACTACCCCAACCAGGTCAACAACGTCCTTTGCTTTCCCTTCATCTTTCGTGGTGCACTCGATGCGGGCGCGACGACGATCAACGATGCGATGAAACGGGCGGCCGCCTACGCCATTGCGCAGCTCGCTCACGAGCCCGCGCTGGAATCGATGGGTAGCGAGTCTGCGGCCACCTTCGGGCGGGGTTATCTCATCCCGTCGCCCTTCGATCAGCGTCTAATCCTTCGCATTGCGCCTGCGGTTGCACAAGCAGCCATGGATAGCGGCGTATCACGGCGGCCGATCGAGGATATGCGTGGCTACCAAGACAGTCTCAAGCGCTTTGTATTCCGCTCCGGACTTGTGATGAAGCCGATGATCGAACGGGCCATGGGGCATGGAAAACGCATAGCCTTCGCCGATGGGGAGGACGAGCGTGTCCTGCGGGCCACACAGGTGCTCATGGAAGAGTCCATCGGGCGACCTGTTCTCATCGGACGTCCTGCGGTTATCGAACACCGCTTAGGGCGTTTCGGCCTGACCATCAGGCCGGAGCGTGACTTCGACATCATCAATCCCGAAGACGATCCGCGCTACCGCGATTATGTGACCCAGTTTCACGATCTCGTCGGGCGCAAGGGCGTAACACTTGATACGGCCCGCACGATCGTGCGCACGAACACGACAGTCATCGGGGCGTTGGCCGTACGCCGCGGCGAGGCTGACGCGCTGATCTGCGGCTTGCAGGGCAGCTTTATCAAGCATGCCCGCGATATCCGATCAATCATCGGGCTCGCTGACGATTCCGCCCAGCTCTCTGCGCTGTCGATGCTGATCATGGGCAAGGGCGTATTCTTCCTCGCAGACACGCATATGAACATCGACCCGAGCGCCGAAGAGATCGTGCAGATCGCGTTGCAGGCGCGCGACCACCTCAAGCGATTCAACATCGACGCCAAAGCGGCACTTCTGAGCTATTCCAGCTTCGGCTCGCGTGGCGGCGCGCCGGCGGAGAAAATGCGTGCGGCCTATGCGTTGCTAAGCAAGGCCGCTCCCGACCTTTTGGTCGAAGGCGAAATGCAGGGTGACCTCGCCATCAATCCCGGTTTACGAGAGAGGTTTATTACAAAGACCGCATATGAGGGCGAGGCCAATCTTCTGGTCTTTCCGTCGCTGGAGGCAGCGAACGTGTCGATGACATTGTTGACCGAATTGAACAATGCCCTTGCCGTCGGCCCGATCCTGATGGGCACTAAGCGCCCCGCGCACATTCTTTCGCCCACCGTAACCAGCCGCGGCATCGTCAACATGTCGGCCATTGCAGCGGCCGAAGCGCTTGAATGTTGATCATGACGCACACGGACGGGTTGTAGGCGAGGCGATTTTGAGCCACCTTCGATTTCATTGATTTGGGCAGCTGCAGCCAACATCGCAGGCTGCCCCCCGTCTTTGAAAGTTCGAACCACATGCACGATCAGGCTCATCACGCCGAAACATTCGACCTTGCCCCTATTTCCCTATGGTTGGAGGATTTTAGTGAGGTTCGCTCTCTATTCGAGACGTGGCGGGCGTCGGGCGTCACGGATATCAGGGCTTACCTTACGGAGAACGAGAACCGCATCAAGCAGTGTTCGAGTCTGATAAAGGTCATCAAGGTGAACCGGAAGACATTATCCCTGTTCGAAGCCGATGACGTCGACCATCTTACGCAAAATCTCAATTCGATCTTTCGCGACGACATGCTGCAATCGCATGTCCAGGAGCTTTCAGCATTGTGGGAGGGTGAGACCGAGTTTTCCAGCGACACCGTGAACTACACGCTATCGGGGCGGCGCCTCGACATCCAGTTGCGCGGTACGGTACTGCCAGGATACGAAAACTCGTGGAAGCAGGTGCTGCTTTCCATCGAAGACGTAACAGATCGCGAAGACGCGCGGCGCAAGCAGGTGGAGAGCAAGCGCTACGCCGAAGGTCTTTTTGAGCATTCACCCGTGTCGCTCTGGGTCGAGGACTTTAGCCGCATAAAACGGCTGCTCGATGAAGTCCGCGACAAGGGCATTACCGATTTTCGCGTTTTCACCGACGTTCACCCCGAGTTCGTGCGCCAATGCATGAGCGAGATTCGGGTTATCGACGTTAATCGCGAAACGTTGAGGCTCTTTCTGGCACCGGACAAGATCACGCTCCTGCGGCGTATCAATGATGTTTTCAAGGATGAAATGAATGCGCATTTCAGGGAGCAATTGATCGATCTATGGAACGGCAACCTCTTCCACCAGCGGGAGACCGTGAACTATGCGCTCGACGGCACCGAGCGCCACGTACTGCTGCAGTTCTCGGTGTTACCCAGCCATGAGCAAGACTGGGCGCTTATCCAGATATCGCTGACCGACATTACAGCGCGCAAGAAGGCCGAAGCGTATCTGGAATATCTCGGCAAGCACGATGTCCTGACGAAGCTCTACAATCGCGCGTTTTATGTTGATGAGCTCAACAGGCTGGAGCGGCGCGAATTTCACCCGGTCTCGATCATCATTCTCGATCTCAACGGCCTCAAGGTCATCAACGATCAGTGGGGTCATGCCGCGGGCGACAGCATGTTGCGCAGGGTAGGTGAAGTGCTGAACGAGGCGGTCAAGGCTCCCTGCTATGCAGCGCGCATCGGCGGCGACGAATTTGCAGTACTGATGCCCGCCATTGACGAGCTCGGCGCGGCGAGCCTCGCCGACGAAATTCGCAGCCTCGTCGAGATCAACAATCAGTATTACTCCAATATCCCGCTCGACATGTCCATCGGCCGGGCGACCAGCAATATCGGCGAAAAAATGGAATCGGTTGCGAAACGCGCTGACCTGTTGATGTATGAGGATAAGCGTTCTCACTACTCGTCCGCCAAGCAGCCCGGTCAGATGGCAAAATAGCCCACGCCTTCCGACGAAACGACGTTTTAACGAGTACCGATGGTAACCGCGACGCACATCTGAGGGATAGGCGGCAGATTAATTCCAATTGACTATGCGATTCTATGCAAAAAACCGTTCTCGAGGTATTTGAGTCACGCTCTTGTAACGCTGCGTAACATAGCGTCATCTTATGATCGTGAATTCGATGCAGAGGACCAACAATAAGAAGCATTTACCGATGCAGGAATGAGCGGGCAGCAGTGGGGGGCGTAAGTCGAAATTCTATATTTGGTTGAGTTAGAATATGGGCTTAGC
>NZ_JBBNAM010000236.1:0-19979 GCF_037994425.1 Phyllobacterium sp. | reverse complement strand
GGGCGTTCGAAGAGCACGGTGCCGATGTTGGCTATCAAACGTCCGAGCTCAATCAGCAGTTTCATTTTCACATTTATCACGCTGCGCGCTCGCAGGTACTCATTCCCATCGTCGAAAGCCTCTGGTTACAATCGGGGCCCTATATCCGCACGGCCGCCCACATTCACGACAAGCAGGGCGCGCACGCGGCTACCAACCATCATTGGGCTCTGATCGACGCGCTGGAACGAAGAGATCGGGAGGCTGCTGTCCTGGCACTTTCCAACGATATCAGTCGCTCATTTGACCTTATTCGCGGCACACTCGATGCCAACATGGCGCAGACAGCGGAGGATGCCCGATATGGCTAACAAAAAATCCCTCGACGATGTATTCGAGCTTTACGATCTTAAAGTTGAAGTGGTTGTACCGGATGGCGGTGCCATTTATTGCGGGGCAAAGCCCGGCGACCATTTCGAGTTGCGCGGTGAGATGCTTCACCTTCCGACGGGTCAGGGCTTTTCCATCTATTCGCTTTCATCTGTCCTACCGCTGCTCGCCGCTAAACAGCGGCAGACCCACCGCAACGACTGGATGACAACTGATGCTGAGATAGCCTGTCCGGATCCCAACTGTTCCAGCAGGCTCCGGATCACCCGGCTTGGCATGCGCCGATTCAGTCACGCTGAAACAACGGCTGTTCCCTTAGAAAACGAGTAGGCAATATCAATGCAGCGGATAGAACTTGCCGAAAGCTACGAAATATCGCGGGTGATCCGCGGCGGCTGGCAACTAGCCGGGGGACATGGCGCGATCAGTGCGGACGAGGCAGTCGCCGACATGGTTGCCTTTGCGGATGCGGGTATTACAACATTCGACTGCGCCGATATCTATACTGGCGTCGAGGAGCTTATGGGCCGGTTCCGTTTGCGTTATCGCGATCTTCACGGGCAGGACGCGCTGGACCGGATCCGCATCCATACGAAATTCGTCCCAGATCTGGAGGTGCTGCCGCGCATCAATAAAGCCTATGTCGAAGGCGTGATCGACGTATCGCTGAAGCGGCTGAAGCTCGATTGTCTCGACCTTGTACAGTTTCATTGGTGGGACTATGCCGCACCAAAATGGCTCGAAACAGCTCAATGGCTGCTGGAACTGCAAAAAGCGGGCAAGATTTCACGTGTCAGCGGCACCAATTTCGATACGGACCACGCACGGGCCATCGTCCAGTCCGGCGTGCCCCTTACGTCGATACAGCTGCAATATTCGCTGCTCGATCGGCGACCGGAAAAGCAGATGGTCACCCTTGCAGCCGATCACGCTTTCTCGTTTCTCTGCTACGGCACCGTTGCAGGGGGGTTTCTGGGCGATCGTTGGCTCGGCAAGCCCGAACCGGCCCCCCCGCTCGAAAACCGCTCGCTGACCAAGTATAAGCTGATCATCGATGATTTCGGTGGCTGGGACTTGTTCCAGCACCTGCTCGCCACCTTGCGTAAAGTCGCAGATCGGCACCAGGCGGACATCGCAACGGTCGCCAGCGCGGCCATGCTGACAAAGCCCTGCGTGGCAGCAGTCATCGTCGGAGCGCGCAACCGGGACCATCTGAACGCCAATCTGGCAATTTCGGATCTGAAACTGACGCAGCAAGATCAAGCTGACATCGAAGCGGTTCTTACGCAGGCGCATGATATTGACGGCGATGTGTACACGTTGGAGCGTGATCGCGAAGGCCGCCACGGAATGATCATGAAATACAATCTCAACAAAGGGGAATAAAAATGCGGATAACGCTGCTTCTAACAACATTGCTAACCAGCACTACCATATTGGCTGCGCCTTCCCATGCAGCCGACTGTGACATTACGGTTGGTCTGGTCATGGAACTTACGGGACCTGCGGGCGAATATGGCCAAGCCGGAGCGAAGGCTGTCGAGATGGCCTTCAAGGATTTCAATGACGCCGGCGGCGCAAACGGATGCAAGATCATTGCCGACACACGTGACAGCCAGAGCCAGGGAACTGTGGCCGTCGATCAGGCGACACAACTGGTCAACATCAAGAAAGTGCAGGTGATCATCGGTGGCATTATCTCCTCCGTTTCGATCCCGATCCTGACATCGGTCACCGCGCCTGCCGGTATCGTTCAAGTCTCGCCTGCCTCCTCGTCGCCGACGCTGACGGAGCTCGGCAAGCAGGGTAAGACAAATGGCGTGTTCTTCCGCACGATCACATCCGATGCCCTTCAGGGAACGGCGGCTGCCAAATACGCATTGGATCAGGGCCTGATGAAGATAGCCATCATTCACGTCAACAATGACTTTGGCGTCAACATGGTTCGCGAATTCTCAGCTGCCTACAAGGCGCTCGGAGGAACAATCACCTCAACGACTCCGTACAATGAGAAGCAGGCGAGCTATTCGTCTGAAGCCAGCGCCGCCATGGCCGGAGAACCGGATGCGCTCTATTTGGTCAGTTACCCGGTTGACGGGGCCACCATTGCCCGTGCCTGGATATCCGGCGGCGGTAAGCAGACTTTCCTGTTGAATGATGGCATGAACTCCAAGGATTTCATCGAGAGCGTTGGCGCACAATATCTGGAAAACGCCTTTGGCACTTCCTCTGGCACCAGCCCGACAGCTTCGACTGAATATTTCAACGCGAATTTCGAGACCTTCTCGGGCGGCATTGCGGCAAGTGCACCAGCGGCCGACCGCTCCTATGATGCAGGTGCGATCGTGGCTCTTGCGATTGCCGCGGCTGGCAAGCCGGATGCAGCGGCAATCAAGGCGGCCATTCCGAAGATCGTGGCCGATGGCGGTGAGCCTATTTCGGCAGGCAAGGAACAGTTCGAAAAGGCCCTGAAACTCATCAAGGACGGAAAGCCGATTAAATATCAAGGTGTGATAGGCCCCGTCAGCTTTGACCAGTATGGTGACATCACCGGACCGTTCCGGCTCTGGAGAATCAAGGGAGGAGAGGTTACGACCGTTGGTGAAATGAGCACGGACGAAATCGGAAAAATCAAAAGCGACGCGGGAAAATAGCGCATTACGACCCCGCTGGTAGGGATCGATCTTCAGGTTTCGCATGACGTTTTCGACGGTCGGCTTGGGGGTCGTTGTCGACGATCCAAAAAACATGTCGTTGATCGTGCCGACGGCATCCAACGGCTTCTCGATCACGAGCGCAAGGGCCGAGGCTCCGCGGAAGCTGTTATTGTAGACATTGAGGGCTCGGGGGACGTCGAGCGTGTCGTAAACCTTGCTGACCGTTTCGGCGGTCGGCACATCATCCTGGAATTCTCGCACGCCGGCCGGCGTCAGTCTCTGACGCGCCAATGGACCGAACGGTCTCTTGCACCACCTGCGCAACGGTAGCGACGAAGGGTAGCACAAGGGCAGCGGTCGCCGTAGCGCCGGCCAATTTCAGGTAGCCTTGTGGCTTTTTCGTCCTTGTCGCAGTGCGGGCTGGGCGGCGCCTCATCCGGCGCCACGCATCAGCATGGTCAGGGATAGTTATTGCGCCACATTGCACCGGCGGTGTGTCGATCGATATGGACACCAGTATCCGGACGCTGCAACGTAAGCTCAATCGGGCTTGCACGGAATTTCGTGCCTGGCGAACGCGGCCAGTATTCAGCGAGCCATTGAACTGCTACGGCACACGAACGGCTCGATTACTTGCGTGTCAGCAAAACTAGGATATTCGTCCCCAGCCAGTTTCGCGTCACCTCGGCAGAAGGAGAGGTTGGCAGCGGCGGGGATAAGATCGTGGCGTGCTTCGGCCGTATCGCGGTTTTGTCTGCACTATCGTCATGGACGCAAACCGTGGCCTAATTGGAGGTACAGCCGGCATCAATCTGACCTATCAAGCTGTCGCGGTCAGTTCGGCAACTTCGCACACGCGGAACAGTCTTTCGATGCGCGTTCTGGAACGGCATGATCAGGTTGATGAGCTTCGCTTTAGTTGCTGGGTGAGGGAGAGCGTGCCGAGTTAAATCATGCCAGGCAGGCAAAAATGTTGACATCGTTGGGGCGGCGATTCATCAAAGATTTTATGAAAGCACAGGAACTGCTGCTCGCGTCCGAGCTTACTTCAGGTTTTCCGAAAATTCGTTCTGTCCTTGCCGACAGGCTTTCGGGAACAAAACTCATGATCGTACCAACGGCGGCCTATGGCGAAGGATGGAAGCCGGATTACGAGAGCCACTACCGCCCGTTTGAGGAAATTGGCTTTCGAGTGATCGATTATGACCTGGTCGGCAAGACGGCGGATGAAATAAAAGCCGCTCTGGGCGAAGTGAGTTGCGTCTACATGAGCGGAGGTAACACGTTCTACCTCCTCGACCATATGCGCAAAAGTGGCTTCTTTGATCATGTGCGGGCGCGGATCAAAGAAGGCCTGGTCTATATCGGCTCCAGCGCCGGCTCCATTGTCGCGACACCGGACATCGGTTACGCGGACGCGCTGGACGATCGCTCAAAGGCCGAGGAACCCAATGATATCGGCCTCAACCTGGTGAATTTTTCAATCCTGCCGCACATGGATCATGCCAGCTTCAGCCCTTTGGTTCAGAAGACCTACAAAGCGTTTAAGGGCAACGGAACGATGTGTCTCGGTCTCAACGATGATCAGGTCATCCACGTTGTGGGCGACTCATTCAAGGTCATTTGAGGCCGGCTCAACCCCAAAACCAGACGCACTTAGTCAGCGCCGCATCAAGGGTCGGCAAGAACAAGCCACGCACGCGCACAAAGTATCGAAAAACGACACTGGCCGCGCCCCAGGGGTGCGATCGGACCAGAAGACTAGGGCCTTCAGCCGTCTCGTCGATTTCTTCGGCATGCGGCCTCCCCACTACCATCACCGCCGCCCGTGCTGTAGGCAACATCGATATCCCAGCACCAACCAACTCGCTAGTTTTCGCATCGAAAATCTCCAGAACAATAGTCTCAAGATGCCTCGATTGGAGCCAGGTCTGCAGGGCGGTCATCTTGCTGTGCCACTCGTCGACAAGGCGGAAGTGTCCGGGCCACGGAGCCGGACAATGTCCTTCATCCTCTTGAAGATGTTGCCGACCACTTAAACGGCAGAGTGCGTGTAGGTATCGGCGGCGACGCTGATTATGAGCCGAGAAACCCTTTCGGATGTAGCGTCAGCGCTTTGCCCATTGCCAGCCGCAGACTCCTCGCTGGTGATGGAAATTGCGTTGTCCCGAACCGCGATCCGCCTGCGCGCCTGTGGGGGAAAGACTTGGCGTTTCCCTCGTCGATCCCTTTTCAGCGGAACGCTGGCGCGTCCAGATTGCGATATTGCCATTCAATCCCTGTGTTCCCTGCCATGTTTGTCTCACACACGTTCCCTCAGCATTTGAAGAGGGCTTCGACGGCCATCTGGAGGCATCTTTGGGCGAGAAATAGGGACATCCTCCACATCCTCCACATCCTTCACGCAAACCTAAAACGTCACCTAACCAAAGGTGTGTAACTGCTTCGATCTCAAAGACCAGGGTTGAAGGCCTTTCGATGGCCGATGTTGGTACATGTCTGATTCACAACTAAATCAGCGGCTCGGCCGCTTTGCCGAAACATCTGTCGCCGGCGAGACAGTGCTGGTGTTAGTAGTCGACGTCCCAGTCACTATTTGAGCAAGGCGGACTTCACTTAAATAGCGGGGGATCTGCGGGAAGGTAGACCAGTCTTAGGCACCGCGATCTGCGCTCGGCGGTCCGTTTAACCCGCCCCGGTGTATAAAGTGGTTCATGTTTGTGAATTTCTGATTATCATGGCTTAGGAAATCTGCTTCAGGCGCTCAAAGGGGCCCCGCCAAGAAGAAACGGCCGCATGAAATCATCCATAAGTGACCTGAATTTCGTGCATATGATGGGTCTGCTCGTGGGCGGGCTGGCGCTTTTCCTCTTCGGTCTGGAGCTGATGACTGGCGGCCTGAAGGCGATCGCAGGGTCGCGGATGCAGACGGTGCTCGGCACACTCACCGCCAACCGTTTGCGCGGGGTGCTCGCCGGTGCCGGCGTCACCGCGCTCTTGAACTCCTCCACCATCACCACCGTGCTCATGGTCGGGTTCGTGTCGACGGGGCTGATGACGCTCGGCCAAGCAATCCCAATGATCATGGGCGCCAACATCGGCAAGACGTTTACAGCGCAGCTTATCGCGTTCGATCTGTCGGCGATCACCCCGTTCATGCTGGCGATTGGATTCCTGCTGCACGCCTTCGGCGGGCGCCAGCTGTTCCGGCAACTCGGGGGAATCCTCCTCGGCTTCGGCATGCTCTTTCTCGGCATCGAGTTTATGGGCGACGCGACGCGTCCGCTGCGGACGTTCCAGCCGTTCATCGACATAATGCAGGACATGACGAACCCGCTCCTGGGCATCATCGTGGGCGCCGTCTTCACCGCCATCGTGCAGAGCTCCGCCGCCACGCTCGGGATCATCATCGCGCTGGCGAGTGAGGGCCTAATGCCGCTTGAGGCGGGCATCGCGCTGGTGCTCGGCGCGAATGTCGGCACCGTCGGGACAGCACTCCTGTCGGCGATTGGCAAGTCCGCCGAGGCGCTCCAGGTCGGGGTGGTGCATCTGTTGTTCAACGTAATCGGAGTGCTTCTCTTCATCTTCATCATCCCGCAGCTTGGAGATTTCGTCAGGGCGATCTCACCAAGCTACCCGGAGCTCGCAGGCGTGGAGCGGCTGGCGGCCGAGACACCGCGGCAGGTCGCAAACACCCACACCGTTTTCAGTGTCGCGAGCACACTGATCCTGGTATGGTTCACCGGACCGATCGGCCGTCTCGCCCGGCTCATCGTGCCTGCGGCCCCGCCGAGTCAGGTCCAACCCATCGGCGATCCGATCTACCTGGACGAGAACTCCCTGACGGTACCTGCACTCGCGCTCCAGCGCGTTCGGCTGGAGCTGGCCCGGCTGGGCGAGCAGGTCCTGGAAACCGTCCGGCGCGAGGCGGTCTTGGTCGTTAACGGCAAGGTCGATGACATCAGCGCCCTGCTAGAACAGGACAAGCAGATCGAGCGGCTGGCAACGGCGATCCTCCACTACATCGGCCGCTTATCTCAGGAGGAGCATTCCGCAAAGGAAAGCCGCCAGATGGTCGATCTGGCTCAGGTGGTCACTAGCCTGGAAGGCATCAACGACGTCGTAACGACCAACCTGGTCTCAGTGAACCAGCAAAGGCTGGCTGAAGGGATCGACCTGTCGCTGCTTCACGACGAGCACACGGCCCGCTTCGGGCAAGCCGTCATCGACAATCTCGGGCGGGCCGTCGAGATCATCGGCGCCCCGGACACGGCCAAGGCGTCCCGGGTCGTCGCGGCAAAGGCCGAGATCGAGGGGCTGGCCACCGCGGCCCACCAGAGCGTACTCACCAAGCTTCGGCCGGAGGACAAGGCCAATGTCATCAATTTCCGGCTTGCCAGCGACGTGATTGAACAGTTCAAGCAGGTCGCTCGGTTTTCCAGGGCGATCGCCGAGGCTACGCAAGACATCTAGAGATTTAGCCGACGGGGAAATCATGGGAAAGGGCAAGGAAAAGAAGTCCCGCCACAGCGCCAGCGAGGCGCCGTCCAAACGCGGCTGGCAAGGGCGAGGTGATCAAACGGATCACAGAACGCGTTCGCGCGCGCGCCTTCAGCGTGGTCGCCTCCGCCCACACTGTCCGAGCGCGAGCGCTCGCAACTCCACTTCCAGCGCTATTTCGGGAACTTCCCGACAGGGGCCGGTGAGAGCGTGATCTTCTGCGCGATCAGCAACTACGTCGCAAACGCCGGCTACGCTTCCTTCAAAACGTGGAACGCTCAATCGGATGTGAAACCAATTCCTATGCGCCTGCATCTCAGCCGCTGCTATACTCGACTGAATTTATTGATTATTGCGGGCTACATGACGACCATGCTAGGTTTTGATCGCTATTCTACTTGTAATCACTGAGTTTCGGACCGACAGAAGAAGGTGATGGTCGTGTATTCGCACATTCTAATCTCGACGGATGGCTCGGAACTTGCCAAAAAGGGCGTCGATCATGGGCTTTCGCTTGCCAAACGCCTTGGCGCTAAAGCTACGATCATCACCGTGACCGAGCCGTTCCCAATCTACGCCACTGCGGGAACAATGGGCGTTTGGCCACCTATCGACCCAAAGGAATACGAGCTCTATGAAGCGACCCAAACGGAGGCAGCGGCGAAGGTCCTGGCAGCAATCGAGGACAGCGCGGAAAAGCTCGGTGTCCCGGTAGAGACAGTCCATGTTCTTGAAAAGCGGCCGGCCGAAGCCATCATTGATACTGCAAAAACGCGCGGATGCGACCTGATTGTGATGGCATCACATGGCCGCCGTGGTCTTGGAAGGCTCTTGCTTGGTAGCCAGACGTCCGAAGTAGTTGCGTATGGCCAGGTTCCGGTGCTCGTGGTCAGATGACGTTACCGATAAATCGCATTGCGCCTTCGCTTTCACCGCTCCCCTGATTTGCTACCGTTTCTTTGAGCGGCGGCGATACTCATCTCATGACAGGGCCCATTTATGATGTGCCCAGCGCGGAATTTCGAAGCTGTGGTTCGAGTGTGATTGTTAGGGACCGCCGGCTGTCCCCGTGGGTTGAACGACGCCGTAAATGCTGGTGGCTTAGGTGTAGGGTTAACAACCCAGTGGATGATCCTGACCGACGATAACCGAGGGCTCGATATGGCGGCAAATATTGAGCCCGGTTTCGTTGATCGTTGACGCTGACAATTTCGAACTCGGTACGCGGTGTCATTTCGGGCGACCCTGTTACGCCCGAGATCAACGAGCGCTCGACTCCTTCGATCACGCCGATGCTGCGAGCCTTGGTAACGCGCACTCTTCTCATCTTTGTCACGATCGGCCAAAACCTCCTTGACAGAAATTGCTTGCCCGTATTTTAATCGTGATCGCAGGTTGGTCATTATTTCTGCAATCACATGACTTCGTTGTCGATGGGCAGTTTCGCCCCATGACGCCCCATTCGTGATGGGAGCAAGCGTCGTGGGGTTTTTGGTATTGGCAAGTTAATGGACAACTCGGTGAAAATCGGAATTCTCTACTCGACGACGGGCCCTTACGGAGCAATGGGACGCGAATCCCGCGACGGCGCCGAATTTGCCATGGAAGAACTTCGTGCTGCCCACGGTAAATCAGTACAGGCAATATTCGTCGACCCGCACGGCAATATCCCGGAATATCTCGAGGGCGCCCGTTCCATATTACGGGATTCCGGCTGCCGTCACATCATTGGCACGATCACGTCCTTAGCGCGTAAAGAAGTAATTCCGCTCGTCGAAAAACACGATGGCTTGCTTTGGTATATGTGCCCCTACGAAGGCTTCGAAGCCAATGAGAATGTCATCTATACTGGTGGTTGCCCCAACCAGCATCTGATACCTTTGTTCGATTACCTGCTGCCGCGCTTTGGCAAGCGACCCTATCTCGTCGGCGCCAATTACGTCTGGGGTTGGGAGATGAACAGGCTTTCGCGTGAGTTGATCAACGAAGCTGGCGGGGAGATACTTGGCGAGCGCTATTTGCCTTTCGAAGAGATGGCGGTTGAGCGCATCATCAATGACATCGAACAGCGCAGGCCGAGTTTCGTTCTAAGCAATCTCATCGGGCCCGCGAGCTACGCCTTCCTTAAAGCATTCAAGCAGCTTGGAGCCCGCGACCGGGCGTTTGAGCCCGAAAACTGCCCCGTTGTCAGTTGTGATCTGACGGAATGCGAACTCGGTGAAATTGGTCGCGGCGTTGCCACCGGCCATTTGTCGGCCGCTTCATATTTCGACAGCCTTAATTCGCCTGAAAACCTGGCTTTCAAAGCCCGTCTTACCAAACATTTCGCGGCTGAACGGCGTATCTCCAATTTCTTCGCGAGCGCATATTCCGCTGTAAAGATGTGCGGAGAGACTATCCTGGCGGCCGGAACGGACGAGCCGCAAGTCGTTCGTCGAAGATTATCGGGGGCACCCCTGTCGACGGTGCACGGCACAATCCGGATCGATTCCGAGACGAATCATGCCGCACTGCCATTTCACCTTGGTCGTATTACGGAAGATAATGGTTTCGACATCATCGCCTCGCAGTCTGCGATCGCGGCTGATCCCTATCTCACGGGACGCAGGAGGCGCTCCGCGCCAAAACTGCGGATCGTGTCATGAGGGAAACGCCGAATTTCACCGGATGGCGCGTCACGGTCCTGCATCGGCCGGAGGCTGCAACCGAGCGACTGACGCGTCAATTGAAGCTATTGGGCTTCCACGTGACGGTGCAGTGGGCCGCTCTTGATGCTAAGGAACTGCCAGACATTATCCTGGTTGATGCAGACCAGGGCTGGGACGATCTTCTCCCTTGGAAGGGCGCCAAGGCTCCAAGGCCGGTCGTCGCACTTCTCGGGTCCGAAGCCCCGGGCCGGATTGCGTGGGCCATGGAACAGGGAACCTGCACGATCATCTCCAAGCCAATAGCTGCCTCGGCAGTCTATCCTGCACTCGTGATGGCAGTGAGTATTCATAGGGAGCGCGAAGCGGTTCACCTCAGGCTTCAGCATCTTGAAGAGCGTATCCGTCTACGCCCTCTGGTATATGCCGCGGTTCAGAAAATAATGGCGGCGCGTCAAATCGACGAAGAGCACGCTTACAGCATGTTACGCAACTGCGCTATGCAAAAAAGGCTCCCAATGGAGCAGGTTGCGGCATCGATCTTAGGCGGTGCTGAGCCCCTGCCAGAGGCCGGGTGATGCGCGTCCTGAAAGCTCTCTTGCGGCAGCCAGCAGCGCTGTTCGGGCTCATCGTCGTCTTGGTCGTTGTCGCAATGGCAATGGGGGCGCCGCTCATTGCTCCCTACAGTCCCGATAACCAAATGTTCGATGGGCTAACGATCGAGGGCGCTCCGTTGCCGCCGAACGCCCAGTTTCTCCTTGGTACCGATACGCTCGGACGAGACCTGTTTTCCCGGCTGCTTTTTGGTGCTCGTACATCATTGATCATCGGTCTTGTCGCCAACGGAATTGCGGTGGCAATTGGATTGTTGATCGGCATTCTCGCGGGGTATATGCGCGGGATTGTCGGCGGCATGCTCATGCGATTCACCGATCTGATGATGGCGTTTCCGGCACTCCTTCTCGCAATTGTCCTTGCAGCGCTGCTTCGGCCGAGCCTGTGGATCGTCGCCATGGTCATCGCATTGGTAAATTGGGTTCAGGTTGCACGCATTGTCTACACGGAAACGCGAGGGTTGGTTGAACGGGATTTCATCCTTGCTGAGCGTTCACTCGGCGCCGGACATCTCCGCATTCTCTTTAGACACATTCTCCCGCATCTGATGCCAACGGCCATCGTTTGGGGAACGCTGGGAATTGCAACCACGGTCCTTCTGGAAGCAACCTTGTCTTTCCTTGGCATCGGCGTACAGCCGCCGCAGCCGTCATGGGGCAATATAATTTTTGAAAGCCAGAGTTATTTCCAGGCGGCGCCTTGGCTCGTATTCTTCCCCGGTGCAATCATCCTGCTGACAGCGCTCTCTTTCAATCTTATCGGCGATGCATTGCGGGATATCCTCGACCCAACGCAACGGGGGCGTGGCTGATATGACGTTTCTCGTCTTACGCCGTCTCGCACAAACCGCGTTGATCCTCCTTGGCGTTGCGGCCATCACCTTCCTGCTGCTCTATGCCCTGCCCGCTGACCCAGCGCGCATGATCGCCGGACGCAGCGCCACTGCGCAGACGGTGGCCAATATCCGCCACGAGCTCGGTCTGGACCAGCCCTTGCCGGTTCAGTTCTGGACATATCTAAAAGGGATCGTTCATGGCGATCTCGGTCGGTCTTATGCGCAAAAGACTGACGTCGCCGCTCTGATCGCCGCACGCATTCCCGCCACGCTCTTGCTGATGGCCGCAGGAATTCTGGTCGAAGTCGTGCTTGGGCTGACATTTGGTATCATCGGTGCGCTTCGGCGCGGCGGAACCATCGACAGGATCGTAATGATGGCGTCGTTCGTTGGCGTTTCCGCTCCGCAATTCGTGGTAGCGTTGCTCCTTCTTTATATGTTTGCGGTCACCCTGGGCTGGTTTCCGATGAGTGGGTTCGGCACACCGGCCCACGTGGTTCTGCCTGCGGCAACGCTCGGGATCCTCGGCGCGGGCTGGTATGCACGCATGGTACGTTCGGCCATGATCGACGTGCTCAATCAGGACTATGTTCGCACTGCAAGGGCCAAGGGCCTTTCGTCGGTCCGTATTATCCTGCGCCACGCTCTACCGAACGCCATGCTACCCATCATCGCCATGATAGGGATCGATATCGGGCAGTTTATGGGTGGTGTCGTCGTTGTCGAAGCCGTCTACGGCTGGCCCGGCATTGGTCAACTCGCCTGGCAGGCGATCCAGCAGGTCGACATCCCGATCATCATGGGCGTGACGCTCGTTTCGGCCCTCGCCATCGTACTTGGCAATCTAATCGCGGACATCATTGCTCCGCTTATCGATCCGCGCATTCGCACACGCTGATCTTAACAAAACAAAAAGGGGAACAAAATGTTCAAACGCTGGCTTAGAAACACAACAATGGCAACGGTGCTGGCACTAGTGCCAGTATCCGTATGGGCGCAGGATACGCCGCAGCAAGGCGGGGACATCATCGTTACCTACAAGGACGATATTGCTACGCTTGACCCTGCTATCGGTTACGACTGGGTCAATTGGTCGATGATCAAGAGCCTTTACTCTCGGCTAATGGACTACACTCCGGGAACAGCCACTCTAGTTCCGTCGCTCGCCGAGACGTTCGGCGTTTCCGATGATGGTCTCACCTACACCTTCAAGCTGCGCAAAGGTGTAAAGTTTACGAACGGCCGCGAAGTCGTCGCTTCGGACGTCAAGTATTCGATCGAACGGGCTGCCAACCCAAAGACTCAAGGGCCTGGTGCTGGCTTCTTTGGGTCCATCAAAGGATATGAGGATGTCTCCGGCGGCAAGTCAACTACACTGGAAGGTATCGAGGTGCCGGATGACTCAACGGTGATTTTCCACCTATCGCGTGCTGATGCGACGTTCCTCCATGTTCTGGCCATCAACTTTGCCTCTGTTGTCCCGCACGAGGCAGTCGAGGCGGCGGGCAGCGATTTCGGCAAGAAGCCCGTCGGTTCCGGCACGTTTGTCCTTAAGGACTGGACCATCGGTCAGCGCCTCGTCTTTGAACGCAATCCGGACTACTTCGTCAAAGACATGCCGCATATCGACAAGTTCACGGTAGAGGTAGGCCAGGAGCCGTTGGTAGCGCTACTGCGTCTGCAGAAGGGCGAAGTGGATATCGCCGGAGATGGCATACCTCCAGCGAAATTTCTCGAAATCAAGAATTCACCAGATGGTCCAAAAATGATCGTTGATGGCCAACAGCTCCATACCGGCTACATCACCTTGAACACGAAGGTGAAACCATTCGATAATTTGAAGGTTCGCCAGGCGTTGAACATGGCGATCAACAAGGATCGTATCACCCGTGTTCTGAACGGTCGGGCCACGGCTGCAAACCAGCCGCTGCCACCATTGATGCCCGGCTATGACAAGGGCTTTACCGGTTATACCTACAATGTCGAAAAGGCCAAGGCATTGCTTGCTGAAGCAGGCTTTCCGGACGGTTTCGAAACTGTGCTCTACTCCACCAACACGGATCCGCAACCGCGCATAGCACAGGCGATCCAGCAGGATTTGGCGGCAGTCGGTGTGAAGGCAGAGGTTCGGGCCCTGGCACAGGCCAACGTGATTGCCGCAGGCGGAACCGAAGGCGAAGCACCGATGATCTGGTCTGGCGGCATGGCCTGGATCGCGGACTTTCCGGATCCGTCTAATTTCTACGGACCGATTCTCGGATGCTCGGGCGCCATATCCGGTGGATGGAACTGGTCGTGGTATTGCAACCAGGACATCGACAAGCGTGCTGTTGCGGCGGACTCCATGTCTGACCCGGCCAAGGTGGAAGAGCGCGCGGCGGTATGGGGAAAGATATTCACTGATATCATGGCAGACGCACCCTGGATCCCGATTATCAACGAGCGCCGTGTCGTTGCCAAGTCCGTGCGCATGGGCGGCGCCGACAACATCTATATCGATCCAACCCGCGTCATCAATTACGACGCGATCTACGTAAAGCAGTAATCGCTTTCGTGTCTTCCCCGGGGAAATTGAGAACCCCGGGGAATAACATTCATTGATCTGGAGCAATAACCATGTGCGTTACCTGCAACCACACCATCCATCGTGCAAGGCATCATTTTGGCTGGAACCGCGACTTTGAGCCAGCACTTATTGCCAAGGCAGGCGAGACAATTCACTTCGAATGCCTGGACTCCTCGGGCGGCCAACTCAGCAAGGGCGCGACACTCGATACCCTTGCCAATCTCGACTTCGGTAAAATCAATCCGGTGACAGGTCCCGTCTATGTCGAAGATGCACAACCCGGCGATGCGCTAAAGGTGACTTTACGAAGGTTCGTGCCTTCGGGCGTTGGCTGGACGGCCAATATTCCAGGATTCGGCCTCCTCGCAAACCAGTTTGAAGAACCGGCCCTGCATATGTGGAACTATGATCCGATCTCCATGACGCCTTCGCTTTATGGCCCGGGCGGCCGCGTTCCATTGAAGCCCTTTGCCGGCACAATTGGTGTTGCTCCGGCAGAACCAGGGCTACATTCGGTCGTGCCGCCGCGCGGGGTCGGTGGAAATCTCGATATCCGCGATCTGACCGCGGGCGTAACGCTTTATCTTCCTGTGGAAGTCGAAGGCGGGCTTTTCTCCATCGGTGACACCCACGCCGCGCAAGGCGATGGTGAAGTCTGCGGGACGGCAATCGAAAGCCAGATGGAAGTCGAAGCGACAATCGAACTCGTGAAGGATGCGCGGCTTAAAAGCCCTCGATTCACTACAACGGAGCCGGTAACCCGTCATCTCGACGGCGCGGGCTATGAGGTGACCACGGGCGTGGGGCCCGATCTCATGACAGGCGCACGCGAAAGCGTGATGCGCATGATCGATCTGCTGGGAGTTGAGCACGGCATGAGTCCGATCGATGCATATCTGCTTTGCTCCGTCTGTGGCGATCTGCGCGTCAGTGAAATCGTTGATGCGCCTAATTGGGTTGTCTCGTTCTACTTCCCAAGGATCGTATTCGCGTGAGACTTGTCACTCCAGCCACCACGCCAGTCCTTTCAGTGCGTGATTTGTGCGTGGATGCCCGTACGCCGGAAGGCAGGCGGCGTGTTCTCGACGACATCAGTTTTGATCTCAACCTTGGCGAAACATTGTGCATCGCTGGGGAGTCTGGGTCCGGGAAATCCGTAACGTCCCTATCGATTATGCAATTGCTGCCCAAGGCATCGCTGCAGATTGCGTCGGGCAGCATCAAGCTTGTTGATCGCGAACTTACCAAGCTGTCAAATCGCGCCATGCGGAGCGTGCGGGGCGGCGATATTGCGATGGTTTTTCAGGAACCGATGACCTCGCTCAATCCAGTGCTGTCGATCGGCACGCAGCTCATGGAAGCGATCCGCGAACACCAAGGAACAGAGGGCGGCAAGGCTGATGCAATAGCGCGCCAGATGCTTGACGCGGTTCACATCAGCGAGCCGGGCCGCCGCTTGGCGCAATATCCGCATGAGCTGTCTGGCGGCATGCGCCAGCGGGTCATGATCGCCATGGCTCTCTCGTGCCGGCCGAAGGTCCTGATTGCTGACGAACCAACCACGGCGCTAGATGTTACTGTGCAGGCGCAAATCCTCAAGCTGATGCGCGAATTGAAGCGGGAGTTCGGTGCGTCAATTATCCTGATCACCCATGACATGGGCGTGGTCGCGGAAATGGCCGACCGTGTAGCGATCATGCAGAATGGGCGCATCGTTGAACAAGGAAGCGCTTTGACGGTCTTCGAGCGCCCGCAGGAACTCTACACGAGGCAATTGCTAGCCGCCGTCCCTCGCCTCGGCGCCCATACAGGGACGGACGGTCCGCCTCGCGTTAACCTGGAGGGGGCAATCGTCAACGTCCCCGATCGCTCAAATGTCCTTCTCGTCCGTAACCTCAACGTCACGTATGGCAGTCCTGCTCGCGGGCTTTTCAAAGGTAAGCCACCTGTATCTGCAGTTTCAGACGTGTCGTTCGAGCTCAGGCCGGGCCATACGCTCGGACTTGTTGGTGAAAGCGGGTCTGGAAAATCGACCACTGGCAAGGCCGTGCTCGGTCTCATCCCGTTTACCGGCGACGTCGTAGTTGACGGAAAAAATATCGCTGGACTTAGCGCGCGCCAAATGCAGCCTATCCGCCGTTCGGCACAAATGGTCTTTCAAGATCCCTATGCTTCACTCGACCCGCGTATGGCCGTGGGCGCCGCAATCTCCGAACCCCTGATCATTCACGGTCTTGCCAACAAGGGTGAACGCGACGATCGGGTCGCGGAACTGCTGCGCCGGGTCGGCCTTCAGCCTGATGCCGCCAGTCGCTATCCGCATGAATTTTCCGGTGGACAGCGCCAACGCATATGTATCGCACGTGCGCTTGCCTTGGAGCCGAAGCTGATAGTCGCGGACGAGAGCGTTGCTGCGTTGGACGTCTCAGTACGGGTACGGGTACTCGATCTGATGCTCGAATTGCAGGAAGCGATGGGGCTTGCCTATCTCTTCATCTCCCACGATATGGCCGTGATTGAGCGCATGTCACATAACGTCGCCGTCATGCGAGCGGGTCGCATTGTTGAAATGGATGCGCGGCGCGAGGTATTCGAGAACCCGAAGGACGACTATACACGAGCGCTGATGGCAGCCGTTCCCGTCCCCGATCCACGTGCGCGCCGGAGAATCTGCTGACGGACGACCGCATGAAGAGCCTCAAGCCACACTCACGTTTTTGGCGAAGCGGACAGACACGGGCTGCTTGCTTACGGGGGGTCGCAAAATGCTTGCAGTGCGCCAGATGTCATCTATCGATATCGATGATGAGCTTTCCGTCCACGCCACCCCGCTGGATGAGTTCGTAGGCATCCATTACGGTGTCGAGCGTAAAGACGCGGCCATCGAGACGAGGAGTGAGCTTGTCAGCATTTGCGAGTTTGGTTGCTTCCGCCATGATCTCTCCGTGATGTTCGCGACCTTCGCCGGTCAGCAGCGGAATCAACGTAAATACGCCGGAATACGTTGCGGCCTTGAAGGACAGCGGTGCGAGCGCATGAGTGCCCCATCCGAGGCAGCTCACGACGTGTCCAAACCGCTTTACCGCCTTGAACGCAGTATCGAGGCCGGGACCACCGATCGTGTCGTACACGACGTCGAAGCCCTTGCCGTCCGTGTAGCGGGCGACATAGTCCTCGACTGTCTCGGAAGCATAATCGATTGGCGTTGCGCCAACGCTCCTGATGTAGTCGGCCGTGCGGGCTCCATCAACCGCGTAGACTTCTGCATCAAAGGACTTTGCGATTTGAACCGCAACGTGGCCGACACCGCCGGCGCCACCTAGAACGAGAACCTTCTGGGCCGCGCTGACGCCGACGCGATCAACCAGGCCTTCCCAGGCCGTGATGAAGACCAGGGGCAATGCCGCCGCTTGGCGCATCGACAGATGCGAAGGTTTGCGGGCGAGCAGCCGGGCGTCGACGGATGCGAACTGCGCCAAGGAGCCCTGGACTCCACCAACGCCACCCGTCATGCCGTAGACTTCATCGCCACGGCGCAAGCCCTTGACGCCCGCTCCAACTGCTTCGACGACACCGGCCATATCGATGCCGAGGATCGCCGGGACCGGATGACGCGCATGGGCCGCGTTGCCCGACCTTATCTTTGTATCCAGCGGATTGACGCCGCTTGCTTTGATGCGGACAAGGACTTCACCTTCGGCCGGGCTAGGGCGGGGAATTTCGGCGACGCGAAACGTGTCGCCGGGGCTTTCAAGTATCAATGCTTTCATCGTGCTCAATTTCGATTGTTCCATTTCAGCGAAGACGACGTGAATGTGGGCTAGCGGTTCCCGTTTGAAAATCATACTATTTGCATGCTGTTCATTCGTTTTTGTATGGGTTCCGCTATGGAGTGGAGTGACGTTCGACTGTTCCTCGCGATAGCGCGCGAGGGGACCCTGGGGGCGGCCGCGCGCTCCCTCGGACTTACCCAACCCACCATGGGACGCCGCCTCAGGGCCCTCGAGGAAGCGGTTGGCCACAGCCTCTTTCAGCGGACCAACGACGGGTTCGTTCTCACCTCCGAGGGTCAGATCGTCTTGACCCACGCCGAGCGGATGGAAGAGGAGGCCATCGCAATTGAGCGTCGGATCGCCGGCTCCGAGCAAAGCCTTTCCGGGCCTCTCCGGATTTCCTGTTCCGATTGGTTCGGCATCCACGTGCTCGGCCCGCTGCTGTCGCAGTTTGCCGCGCTGCATCCAAATGTCGTCGTCGAATTGCTCACCGATTCCAGACTTCTCAACCTCGCGCGGAGGGAGGCGGATCTTGCTTTTCGCATCAGGCCATTCGTTGATCCGGAAGTGGTGTCCAGAAGGCTGGTTCGTATCTCATACGGGCTTTATGTGCCGCATGCCGCGGCCGATCCGACCGACGGTGATGGGCGCTCGCATGGGATCATCACCATGGACGAAGCCTTCGGCGGAATGCCTGATGTTGCCTGGCTCCGGGAGCATTATCCCAACGCCCACATCGTGTTCAGGAGCAATAATCGTGACGTCCAGGCCAAGATGTGTGCGGGCGGAATTGGGATGGCGGTAATTCCACGGTTGCTGGGCGATGGAAACAAAGACCTGCGCCGAGTCGATGTTCCCGTTCCGCCACCAGGTCGTGACACCTGGTTGGGATACCATCGCGATCTTCGCAGGCTCGCAAGGTTGCGTGCGCTGATAGATTTTATCGTGGAGCGCATGCCCAAGTTTGAACTCTCCTCCTTCGAAAAATGATCCTTCCTTCAGCCGATGGCCCACTGGCAGGCCGCCATCTTCTTCACCGATCATCCGGGTCGAAGGTCGTGGATCGATTCGATGCCGCGATCTGAGCCCGCAAATAAACACGGGCTCACAGTGCTCGCTCTGCCGCGTTGTTCGTGAGACAAATTCTGCTGTCGCTGAGGAAAGAGGTGAAGCCATCCCAACGATTCAGCATGTAGTCGATCGCCTCGGCGACCGGGGAGCTGCGTGACGGTTTTGTCCGCTCGGTCGTCGAGCCGAGCAACGAAGGTGGGGCGAAATAACGATCCCGAACGATCCTGACCCTTTTTTGGCGCACCGGTCGATGCCCGCATGGTATTTGCCAATGCGACGTCGGATCGAGCTTGCTATGGGCCTCGCCCGAAGTGTGTCGTGTTTGGGTTGATCGACTATCGGCGATCAAGGAAGAACGAAGGATTCAAGCTTCAAACGCGCCGACGATGACGCGGTCACCTTACTCACTCCGGGCTCAACCAAGGAACTTTTAGACCCAAGCGGGGTTTTCTTTGCTTCACATAAGCAAGAAGAGACGTTTCATGCCCCGTGGCGACAAGTTAGCATAAACCGACAAGCAGAAGCGCAAGGCCGAGCATATCGAGGGAGGCTACGAGGATCGCGGTGTTTCCGAAAAGGAAGCCGAACGCCGCGCCTGGGCCACCGTCAACAAAGCGGCGGCGGCAAGAAGTCCGGCTCAGGCCGTGGCCATGCCGAAAACCATGCCTCCTCCGAAAAGGGCGGACGCAAGGGCGGTGCAGCCGCTGCGTGGAGAACCAAAGGAAGAGCGTTCCGCTTCGGCCAAAGAGGCCGCTGCGACCCGCAAGCGCAAAGGAGCATAACGCCCATCAATAACGGCGCGACGGCGCCATGAGAGTGGGGCCGTCTCTTTTATGGAGGACCGCAATGCTGAAGAAGACGTCGAAACAGAAATGGTCACAGGCGGTAACCAACAACAGCGACGCAATGGAGCTTGAGGGCGGCGTTTTCAAGCAGCGTAGCGCCAAG
>NZ_JBBNAM010000235.1:0-13215 GCF_037994425.1 Phyllobacterium sp. | reverse complement strand
CGCTGGCACTGGCCACCCGACATCTGGTGTGGGAAATGGCTCAGCCGTTCGGCCGGATTGGGGATGCCCACCAGTTCGAAAAGCTCGATGGCACGCGCCCCGCGGGCCGCCTTGTCTAGACCGAGATGGACGCGCAGCACCTCCTCGATCTGGAAGCCGACGGTGAAGCAGGGATTAAGGCTGGCGATCGGCTCCTGGAAGATCATGGCAATATCCTTGCCGACGATCTTGCGGCGATCCGACGCCGACATGCCGAGCAGATCGATGCCTTTGAACTGTAGCTTGTCGGCAGTGACCTTCGCAGTCCAGGGCAGAAGGCCCATTGCCGCGAGCATGGAGACAGACTTGCCCGAGCCAGACTCGCCGACGATTGCCAGCACCTCGCCCTTGTCCACCCTAAGCGAGACACCGTTCACAGCCCGGAAGGGACCGGACGCCGTCTGGAATTCGACAACCAGATTTTCGACTTCAAGAAGGGACATCACGACCTCTTCAACTTGGGATCAAGCGCATCGCGCAGGCCGTCCCCCATCAGGTTGATGGCAAGAACGGTGATGAGAATGGCAAGGCCGGGAAAGGTGACGACCCACCAGGCGCGCTGGATGAATTCGCGGGCTTCGGCCAGCATCGTTCCCCATTCCGGCGTCGGCGGCTGGGCGCCCATGCCGAGGAAGCCAAGGGCCGCAGCTTCAAGAATGGCATTCGAGAACGAAAGCGTACCCTGCACGATCAGCGGCGCGAGACAGTTCGGCAGAATGGTCTTGAACATCAGGCGAAGATGACTTGCCCCTGCGAGCTTTGAGGCGACGACATATTCGCGGTTCTTTTCACTCATAACTGCAGCGCGAGTAAGCCGCGCGAAGTGTGGCTGTAGCACCAACGCAATGGCGATCATCGCATTGAAGAGCCCGGGTCCGAGGATCGCTACCAGCACGAGCGCGAGAAGCAGCGGTGGAAAGGCGAGGATAATATCCATGATACGCATGATCAGCGCATCGACCCAGCCACGGAAATAGCCGGCGAGAACACCGAGGACCACGCCTGTGACCATTGAAATGGTCACGACGATCAGGCCGATGAACAGCGAAAACCGAGCACCATAGATGAGGCGCGAGAGCAGATCGCGACCGACGGCATCCGTTCCGAGCAGGAACATCGAATTGCCGCCCGTCTGCCACGATGGCGGTGTAAGCAGCGCTTCACGGTATTGCTGGTAGGGCGCATGCGGCGCGAGGACGGGTGCGAATATGGCGACGAGCACCAGAAAGACGAGAACGGCGAGGCCGATCACAGCGCCCTTGTTGACGCTGAAATAGAACCAGAACTCCGAGAGCCGCGCCATTCGGCCCGCGGACTTGGGGGCGGCGAGCGGTACGGGAGGGGAAACTTCGTTGGTCAAGACTTCCTCACTTTACGCGGATGCGCGGATTGACGACCGCATAGAGCAGATCGACAATCAGATTGACGGTCATGACGATGAGTGCGACGAGCATGAGGCCACCCTGCACGACGACGTAGTCGCGCTTGGCAATGGCGTCGATCATCCATTTGCCGATGCCCGGCCAGGAGAAGATCGTCTCGGTAAGGATGGCGCCGGCCATCAACAGTCCCATCTGCAGACCGATCGTGGTGATGACAGGGATCATGGCGTTGCGCAGGGCGTGAACGCCGATGACCCGGCGTGGTGCAAGACCCTTGGCGCGCGCCGTGCGGACGTAATCTTCGCCCAGAACCTCGAGCATCGCTGAGCGTGTCTGCCGCGCGATGACGGCGAGTGGGATCGTCCCAAGCACGATGGTCGGCAACACGAGGTGCGAGAACGCCGACTTGAAGGCTCCTTTCGGCCCGGAGATCAGGCTATCGATCAGCATGAATCCGGTGGTGGGCTTGAAGAAATAGATGAGATCCATGCGGCCGGATACCGGCGTCCAATGCAGGATGCCCGCAAAAAGGATGATCAACAGAATGCCCCACCAGAAGATCGGCATCGAGTAGCCGACGAGCGCAATGCCCATGCTGAGCTGATCGAACACCGAGCCGCGCTTGACAGCAGCGAAGATGCCGGCGGGAATTCCGATAATGGTCGCAAACAACATCGCGCAGATGCTGAGCTCGAGCGTAGCCGGAAAGAGCGTCAGGAAGTCGGTGAGAACAGCGCGCTTGCTAGCGATCGATGTTCCGAAATCGCCGTGGAATATGTTCCAGACGAACGAGAAATACTGTTCCCAGATCGGCCTGTTAAAACCGAACTGCTCCATGAGCAGCTGATGCCGCTCCGGCGTCATGCCGCGTTCGCCGGCAAGGGCGATGACGGGATCTCCCGGAAGCAAGCGAATAAAGATAAAGGCGATGAAACTGATGCCAATGAATGTTGGGATCAGCAGCAGCACTCGGGAAGCGATATAACGGAACATGGCAACCTGAAAAAATGCGGTACCGGCCGAAGCCGGTACCGCGAGGAGTTCTAATTACTCGGCGATGTCAACGCTTTCGAAATTGTGGACACCAAAGGCGCTTGGCACGTAGCCGGAAACATTCTTGCTCATGGCCGTCGTAACGAGCGAATGAGCCAGCGTTGCCCATGGGGCTTCGCGCTTGAACACGACCTGGGCCTCTTCATAGAGCTTGGTACGCTCGGCAACGTCGGAAACCACGGCAGCCTTGTCGATCAGGTCAGTGAATTCCTTGTTGCACCATGCAGCGCGGTTCGAACTGCCAACGGCCTGGCAGGACAGCAGCGTTGCAAGGAAGTTGTCCGGATCGCCATTGTCCCCGGTCCAGCCGATGATGACGGCGCCGTCATGCTTCGGATCCGAAGCGCGCTTCAGATATTCCTGCCAATCGTAGCTGACGATCTCGACCTTCACGCCAACCTTGGCAAAGTCCGACTGCAGCAGTTCTGCGGTACGGCGGCCATTCGGCATGTACGGACGTACAACCGGCATTGCCCAGATCTTCAGCGAAAGATCCTTGACGCCAGCCTTTTCGAGAGCAGCCTTTGCCGCTTCAGGATTGTATTCGTCATCCTTGATCGACTTGTTGTAGGACCACATCGTTGGCGGGATCGGATTGACGGCAGGCGTACCCTGGCCGAGATAAACGGCATCGACGATAGCCTTCTTGTCGATTGCCATGTTGAGCGCCTTGCGCACTTCAGGCTTGTCGAACGGAGCCTGCGTCGTGTTGTAAGCGAGGGTCGAAACGTTGAGGCCGCTTTCCTGGACGACATTGAGGTTCGCATCTGCCTTGAGGCCTTCAACGTCGGCTGGATCCGGATAGATCGTCAGCTGGCATTCGCCTGCCTTGAGCTTCTGCACGCGAACGGCAGCATCGGGCGTGACCGCAAAGATCAGGTTGTCGAGCTTGACCTTACCCTTCCAGAAGGTCGGGTTGGCTTCATAGCGGATGGCCGTGTTCAGCTGGTAGTCAACGAACTGGAACGGACCCGTGCCGACCGGCTGTTCGTTAAACTTCTGCTGAGTGCCGTCGGCCTGCAGCTTGTCGGCATATTCCTTGGAGACGATGGACGAAAAGTCCATGGCAAGGTTGGCGATCATCGGTGCGTTCGGTTTTGTCAGCGTGATCTTGACGGTGAGGTCGTCGACCTTTTCAACCGACTTGATCAGCTTTGGGAAGTCCATGCCTTCGAAATATTCATAGGAAGCGCCATCTACGTATTTTGCCCAGGGGCTGCCTTCCTTCTGGCGTTCGAAGGAGAAGACGACGTCGTCGGCGTTGAGGTCACGCGTTGGCGTGAAATAGCTCGTCGTCTGGAACTTGACGCCCGGACGCAGCTTGAACGTGTACTGCAGGCCGTCGTCGGAGATGGTCCAGCTTTCAGCGAGTGCCGGCTCTACTTCAGACTTGCCTGGCTTGAACTCGACCAGCTTGTTAAAAACGGCCTGTCCCGTGGCATCAAGCGTCTCGCCGCCCGTATAGAGCGCGGGGTCGAAGCCGCCAGGTGCCGCTTCCGAGCAATAGACCAGCGTCTTGGCCGAGGCTCCACCTGCCATCAGCCCACCCGTCAGCATTGCGAGCGCGCTCGCCGCAAGGAGTTTCTTGTAGGTATTCATCTTTTCCACCTTCAGAGGTTTTTTGTGTTGCAGGCCCCCATGCCTACAACGAAGGTCGCATGGAAGCCTTTGCAATGTCGCAATGCAAGCAGATTCATTCGCAGTCAACCCGTCACAGAACGCTTAATTGTCGATTCTGGGGAAAATCGCCCCATTCAATCAAATAATAGTGAAATCGCCTAAAAATCCGTCCACTAACTTTCGGTATGCGGGGTAGAGTCGTTTACCACTTTGACGCGAAAGTGGCGTATTTCGCGCCAAGAAGGTACATTTCAGTGTAGTTTAGCACCAAAACACGTGCAAGAACTGATGAAGCGCAACAGGAGTGAGTTATTTTGGACGCAAACGGGCAAACAGCAATCGTCACGGGCGCGGGATCGGGCCTCGGCGCCGCAACCGCGCGCGCCCTGGCGCAAAAAGGCGCCAAGGTTGCCATCATTGATATCAATCTCGAGGCAGCCGAGAAAGTTGCCGGGGAGATTGGTGGAATTGCCCTCGCCTGCAATGTCGCCAACGCTATCGAAGGCCAAACCGCTGTCGCCCGCGTTACGAAAGAACTTGGAACGCCCCGCATTCTTGTGAACTGTGCCGGCATCGCCAATGCGGGTCGCATCGTCGGCCGCGATGGGCCGCACGACCTTGAATTGTATCGCCGTGTTATCGAGGTCAATCTTATCGGCTCGTTCAATATGCTGCGTCTCGTCGGCGACGCGGCTTCGAAACTGGAGCCGCTGGCGACTGGAGAACGGGGTGTCATCATCTCGACGGCATCGGTCGCAGCCTTCGACGGTCAGATCGGCCAGGCCGCCTATGCCTCGTCAAAAGCGGGAATTGCAGGTCTGACCCTTCCAGCCGCACGCGAACTCGCGCGCTTCGGCATCCGCGTGATGGCGATTGCACCTGGTATTTTCGGAACGCCGATGCTGCTCGCCATGCCGCAGGAGGTGCAGGACTCGCTCGCCGCCTCGATACCCTTCCCCTCAAGACTTGGCAAACCGGAGGAATACGCCGCACTCGCGCTGCATATCATTGAAAACCCCATGCTGAATGGTGAAACGATCCGGCTCGACGGCGCTATTCGTATGGCACCGAAATAACGTCTGAGACTGCGCTGCCACATTGGCGGGCGCGCCAAATGGACGAAAGGGCGCGCGAGGGACCAAATTTCATCGCATGGGCGGGCTTTCATAATTTGGTCCCAATCCGTGGAGTATCCAGGATCAGGATCTGCGCCTTGCCTGATCGCGCTTCCATACCGTGAAATTGAAAGCCCATATGATGAGAAGAATTAGCGCCATGCTGTTGCTGCCGCTCGCCTTGGCGGCGCCGGCGAAGGCCATGGATTCCGGTGCTGCCGAAGAGTTGGAGCGACTTGATCCCGAAACCCGGCTGGAACAGCGCTGCGATCTCGAAGCAATGGACCGCATCCACAAGGACCCGGCCAAGCTGGTACCCGACGAACTCGTCGCCTATGCGTTTGAAGAACCGAAGATAAAGGGAGACAAGATCCGGTCAGTCGGCGCCGCCTTTCGCAGCAAGGGCGAGTGGTATCACCTCTCCTATACGTGCTCGACCACGCCCGACCACATGACGATCTTGACGTTTCAATATGCTATCGGCCAGGTGGTTCCCCACGATCAATGGGCGCACCACTACCTGGTCCCCTAACAATTCGAGGCGCACAAGGCGCCCGGAACCCAAACCAATTCGGAATATAGAGTTTTAGTTGAACGTCGGACGATCCTGCGCAAGGAGCATTTGTCCGATCGCATCGACCTTCTTGGCGTTCGGCGCTTGATAGGCGAGCGCGCTCGTATCCGCTGCGGCCGCAGCCGCGACGGCTGGCTGGGCTATCCGGACGGTTGGCTCATTGGACGACCGGTAATCCATCGCCTGCGGCGGCGGATCCATCGGCACCGCCACCTTCGCCGGGTTGGCAATAACTGGCGTTATGTCAGCTTGTGCGACGAGGATTGGCTGGTTCGCTACACGGCCCGATGTCGCGGTCGACGTCGTTGTCGATGCAGCAACCGTGGTCGTCGTCACGCCCGGCACGGCGCTCGCCACCATCGTCGGCGCAGTAGCGGTTGCAGGCCTGCCACCCATGCGCAGGCTGGCGATATAGGCATTGGCGATGGCTGCGCTTGCCCCCTTCGAGGCAATGTCGGCAGAATGGTAACGATCGCGCTTTTCGTAGAAAGCGTTGCCACCGGCGACGACGGTATAGTGCATGTTCTTATAGGGGAAACGAAGACCGGCCGTATGGAAGTACATGGCGTTCTTCACCTTGGTATTGCGTTCGCCCCTCAGCACTGCATCGGCTGCGGCTTGCACATCCGGTAAGGCAACGGACTTCATCGGACGGGAAAGCACACCCGGGGCAAACTGTCCCTTCTGCCCGACAACCCCACATATAGAGTCGCCCCACTTGCCGGAATCGAGACGATTCATCACGACGGTACCAACCGCGACCAAGCCGTCCTGGCTTGATCGATTGGACTCGAAGAACATGGCCCGCTCAAGGCACTCCTTGTCCTTCGGCGTATAGGCATACGTCTTGCTGGTACCCTTGGACGTCAAATTGGCTGAAATTTTCGAGTGCTGTCCGGTCTGCGTGCAACCACTAACAAGCCCCGCGGCCGCTATAATGCCCGCAATTGAATGGATCTTCCACTGAGCGAAGCCGATCACGAAGCAATTCTCATCGCTGTTGTTCCTGCTGGTGAAGGTGCTCACAGAATGAGCCCATTTGGGGCCAAACAATGGCAAAGATGACGTTAACGTTACCAGACCTATTCATCCAATTGAAATCATGATGTTATTTTATTCACCGAAACAGCAAAAAAATTCCAAAAATGGCGAAATTAAGAATTCGTTTACCGTAATTGCCTTATTCTTCGGGCGACTAATCAAGCTCAAAAGGCACGACATGCAGAAGCGCTCCGCCCGATATGACACGCGCGAATCAGTAATGGAAGCGCTCAAGGAACTCGTGGCCCTGCAGGTTCACGCCGAGGATGTCGCACCCGTACTCTGTACGATCGGGCCTGTCGATCTCGACCTCCTCGACGATTGCATGGATGCGATCGGGCTCAACGACAACCGATCCGTCGCCGCTTGACCGCCCCTCAGTTTTAAACGCCTTGTCCCTTCGCCCGTCACACTCTATCAATCTGCCGAAAGATTGCGAGGGACCATCCCTGTGAGCGAAAAACAAGACGTCCTGCAAGAAAACGACGAAGGCGCTATCCGCCTCGTGCGTACATTGCTGCGCAGCGCACGGCATGCGGCCATCGCGACGCTTGCACCAAATTCCGGTGCGCCGATCGCAACGCGCGTCGGTCTTTCAACCGATCACGACGGCACACCCATTATTCTCGCATCGGCGCTGGCGGCCCATACGCCGGCACTCCTGGCCGATCCACGCTGTTCACTGTTGGTTGGCGAGCCCGGGAAGGGCGATCCTCTCGCCCATCCGCGCATGACCATAAGCGCAAAAAGCCGTCAGATCGCTCGCGGCACGCCCGAGCATGCGCGTATCGAGTGGCGGTACCTCTCGCACCTTCCTAAGGCCAAGCTTTATGCGGGCCTCGGTGACTTCAGCTTTTTCCGCCTCGAGCCAGAGAATGCCCGCTTGAATGCCGGTTTCGGCCGAGCCTATCAACTCGCCGCGAGCGAATGGCTCAGTCTCAATCCGGCAAACGACGAACTTGCGGCGGCGGAACAATCGGCGGTCGACCACATGAACAAGGATCATGCGGCAGCGATCGCGCTTTACGCCCGATATTTCGCTAAGACGCGAGATGGCAGCTGGCGGATTGCAGGCATCGATGCGGATGGATTTGATATCGTCGACGGCGATGCAGTAGAGCGCATTTTTTTCGCTGCGCCGCTCACGTCGGCCGACGACATGCACAAGACACTCGTGCGCATGGCCGGCGAGGCCCGCGCCGGTCTTCAGACATCTCAATCTCCGGCATGACAGTTTCGGCGCCCGATCAGAGGGTGATCCGTATCGATGACCCCGGTGACGAGCGGCTTGCCCCTTATCGTGACGTGCGCGAGCGTGACCTCGTTGGACGCGATGGCAGATTCATCGCAGAGGGAAAGGTTGTGTTGAACGTACTCCTGACGAGCCCGCACTTTGCCGCAGAATCGCTCCTCATCCTTGAGAACCGGATATCGGGCCTGTCGGAACAGCTACCGCTCTGCCCGCCCGACATACCGATCTATTGCGTCAATCGCGGCACGATGGACACCATTGCCGGTTTTCCGATGCATCGGGGCATTCTCGCGATCGGGCGACGTAGCAAACCCCACTCGGTCGATACGCTGCTTGCCGCCATGCCGGGAGAAGCGCTGGTCGTCGTCCTGTGCGGCCTGTCGAACCACGACAATATGGGCTCGATCTTTCGCAACGCCGCCGCTTTCGAAGCCGACTGCATTATCATGGACGAGACGAGTTGCGATCCGCTTTACCGAAAGGCGATCCGCGTCTCTGTTGGCGCAGTTCTGAAGGTCCCGTTTGCCCGCGGTGGTTCGATCGAGGCGATCATCAGCAAGCTGCAGACCGAGGGTATTGCCATTTTCGCTTTGAGCCCCGCCGGGACGAAGAGCATCTACGACGCGCAGCCCGCGCCCCGCACGGCTCTTCTCCTTGGGACGGAAGGCGAAGGTTTGCCGCAGGCGCTTCTCGAACGTTTGCAGACAGTGAGGATTCCCATGTCGAAGGGCTTTGACAGCCTTAACGTTGCAACAGCCTCAGGCATCGCCCTTTCTCGTTTCAGCCGCTTTGCCGGCATTTGACGCAGCCCGGAGAGCCCGCACGCGATCGGCAATACTGACGATCGCCTCGCCATTTTCGTCATAAACAGCAGGCGATTGGTTTCCGGTCTTGGCAAGGATTTCATTGACCGGTGACCTCGGACCCTCAAGCTGCGCTACCATCGCGACAACCTCGGCAGCGAGCGTATTCATCTCTTCGCGCATGAGCCTCGTTTCGTCCGCCTGGACGAGCGCTTCCTTGCCTCGCGGCGCATCCACCACCGATGTGCCCTGCTTGCGCCCATCGGCAAGCACCTTCCGCAGCCGGTCGTTGAGTCGCTCTATGTCTTTCTCGCGGCGAGCCAGCATGGCCTCTGCGTCTGAAAGCTTCGTCAGAAGCGCGGCAGACCGCTTTTCGAACTCGGCGCGCTGCGTTGTTTCCTGCCCCAATGTATGTTGCAGGGCCTTGTAGTCGGTCTCGACCCTGCGCCGCTGTTCGTCGCTGTCGCGCTTGTCCTGCCGCGCTTGCTTCAATTCGTCGAGGAGGTTTTCGACCCGCGCGGATTGAGCCGCCAATTCAATGTGCAAACTATCTGCATCGATCGACAACTTCGAAAGCCGGCGGTTGAGTTGTTCTACTTCGGCGGAACGCTCTTCAAGACTTTTCTCGGTACCGCTCAAGTCCTTCGTCAATCGTTCAAGATTCTGTTCGTTTGAACTGAGTGACGTCGAAAGGCCAGCAATGTTCTTCTCCTGGTCCGCGAGTTCGGTCGACAGGTTGCGGATGATGCGCTCCTTTTCGCCAATCTCGGCCAAATGCAATGCAGATCTTTCGCGAGCGCTTTCGAGCGCGAGCTCGAGCTTGCGCTCCGCCATGGCGTGTTCCGCACGCAATCCATCCCGTTGCGCCTGAATCTCGTTGAGCGTCAACGGCGTCTCGGCTTCAACGTGTTTTCGCGTCAAAAGCATCGCCCTACGCCAGATGGGTGGCGCGACCAGCAGCGCCAAGAGAACGGCAGCGAGGAAACCGAGTGCGAAATAGAGTACTGACTGGATCAAGATCGGGGTCCTGTTGAATATCTGTCGAGCAAAGTCTTAGCAGCGAGGGCGCCGAAATACAAAGACGCGGACCGCATGGGTCCGCGTCGGGTAAACATAAAAGTTCAGTCCTGTCAGAAGGGATTCCATGTCGGTGTCTGCGTCAGCTTGAGATAGCCGACATTGACGCCGAGGCGAGCGCCGACCCCTGTCCGGATCGGGACAAGCAACACCTGATTGCGCTTCAGGACATTGAAGCCGACGCCGGCGAAAAGATAAGCCGAACCGGCGACGCCGACAAAGCGGCCATAAAGATTTTTCACATCGTCGAGGTTATAGACGAGCATCATGACACGCGAGCCCTGCCCGCCGAAATCCCAGCCGATCGACGGACCCTGCCAGAACGTTTTGTGATCCCCGGCGTTCTTCGTATAGAGCGTGCCCTCTCCATAGGTCAGACCGCCGATGAGGGCGCCCGATCCTTCCTCACCGAGAACATAGCCATTCGGCAGGCCGTAACTCTGAAAGACCTTTTCGACAGCTGTGGCCAGCCCGCCGGAGGCCGACCCGAAGAACCGCTGGCCGGAATTTACGATCTCTTCCATCGTATAGGTTTCTTGCGCACGGGCCGTCTGGGCCTGGGCAAAAACAAGTGACACGAGTGTCAGGAAGAGAATAAAACCACGGTTCAAAGACAAGAGTAGAGACGCCATCGTAATTCCTTTTGGCTGTTCGCTGCTTTGCCTGACGCCTGATACGGGGAAATGCAGATCTTGCGCCTGCTTGCTGATTTGGTGCTCAATTTAAGGCGCTAAACCTTGTATAAAAGTTTATGAATCGATCTTGGCATTTCAATGACTTGCAAAGATTGGCAAAAATGCTGGAAATTCGGCATTCACAGGCTTCGGCCACGACCTTCTTGCCGATCCGGACGCAGCTATGTATCCAAATAGCGCTAAAATTCGAAGTGATTCGCCTTCCAGTGATTCGTGAAAACCAACCCGTCGATCCCCAGGAGAAGCCCTTATGACATTGCCCGTTATTCTTTCGGCAACGGACCTCGGAGCACTCCTGAGCAGCCGCATCTGCCACGACATCATCTCACCGGTCGGCGCCATCAACAACGGTCTTGAACTGCTCGAAGAGGGCGGTGCCGACGAGGACGCGATGAACCTTATCAAGTCGAGCGCGCGCAGTGCCTCCGCCCGGCTCCAGTTCGCGCGCATTGCCTTCGGCGCAGCAGGATCGGCAGGCGTCCAGATTGATACGGGCGACGCACAGAATGTTGCGAACGAATACATGAAGGGCGAAAAGGCTCAGTTCACCTGGGAAGGCACTCGCGTTCTCCTGCCCAAGAACAAGGTCAAGCTCCTTCTCAACTTGGTGCTGATCGCCAATGCTGCCCTTCCGCGGGGCGGCACGCTTGCGGTCAAGCTCGAGGGCGGAGATACCGAGCCGCGCTTCGTCCTCACCTCGCGCGGACCGATGCTGCGCGTTCCGCCGAAATTCCTCGAACTTCACAGCGGCAGGGTGCCGGAAGAACCGATCGATGCCCATGCGGTGCAGCCCTATTATACGCTGCTGTTGGCGCAGGAAGCCGGGATGACCATCTCGATTCATGCGACGCCGGAAGAGATCGTCTTCACTGCGGCGTGACCACAGCATAAAAGTTGCGCTAATATTTACCATCAACATTCGGTATTTGTTCACTCAGGCCCGTTAGTCTTCGGACCCGGAAAGGTGTGTTTCTGGCGCTACCGGGGGTATTGCATTGCTGCGTTGCATGATCATTGATGGTTCGCCGGTGGTGCGGAAGGTTGCGCGCAGACTGATCGCCAGCGACACGACCGTTGTTACGACGGCCGACACCGGATTTCAGACCGTGGCGGCTTGCAGCGTCGAGATGCCCGACATTATTATTATCGACAGTGCCATCGCCGACATGCCGGCCGCCGACATCATCGCCCAGGTAAAGTCGCTTCCCGGCGGAGCGACCAGCAAAATCTACCTCTGCCTGCCGGAAATGGACCTTGCCAAGATCATGCGCGCCAAGCGTGCAGGTGCCGCCGGCTACCTTTTGAAGCCTTTCAACCGGGCCTCGATCGCCGAAATTCTGCCGCAAGTGCCTGCGTCAGGGTGATGCCGAAAGACGATCTCCCGATCGCCTGGAGGCAAGGCGACAACCGTGAGAGCATGCTCGCCAAGGTATATCCCGGCAGGGAAGCTCTGTACTTTTGCACAATCGTCCAAGACCCGGATTGGTCGGCTTGCTAGGTTCATCTTCCAGCCAGAGGAGTTGCGTATGGATACCGTCACGACCTATCGTCCAATCAATCTTGCCCAAAAATTCAGTCTCGTCTCGGAAAAATGGGCGCCTAAAGTCATCGCCGAACTTAACGATTATCAGTTCAAGATCGCGCGCATCGAGGGTGATTTTGTTTGGCATGACCATCCGGAAACGGACGAAGCCTTCATTGTCGTCGAAGGCGAGTTACGCATCGATTTCCGCGACGGATCAGTCCTGCTCACGGCGGGCGAAATGTTCGTCGTGCCCAAGGGCGTCGAGCACAAGCCCTATGCCGCCAACGAGGTCAAGCTGATGCTGATCGAGCCGCGCGGCGTTTTGAATACGGGAAATGCCGGCGGGGAACGAACGGCCGCAACGACGACTGGATCTGAAGCTGGTTGCAGCTTGGATCGCGCAATAAAAAAGGCTCCGTCTGAACGGAGCCTTTGAGATTTTAACCGCACGATGGCGATCAGGCGATTTCGCGCAACTCCGTCGAGTCCGGCTCACGCAGCACATAGCCGCGGCCCCACACGGTCTCGATATAGTTGACACCGTCGGAGGCCGAGTCCAGCTTCTTGCGCAGCTTGCAAATGAAGACGTCGATGATCTTGAGTTCGGGCTCGTCCATGCCGCCATAGAGGTGGTTGAGGAACATTTCCTTGGTCAGTGTTGTACCCTTGCGCAGGGAGAGCAGTTCCAGCATCTGGTATTCCTTGCCGGTCAGGTGCACACGCTGGCCGCTGACTTCCACCGTCTTGGCATCGAGATTGACGATGAGATCGCCCGTGGTAATGACCGACTGGGCGTGGCCCTTGGAGCGGCGCACGATCGCGTGGATGCGGGCGACGAGTTCGTCCTTGTGGAAGGGCTTTGTCATATAGTCATCGGCGCCGAAACCGAGGCCGCGAACCTTGTCCTCGATGCCGGCCATGCCGGAGAGGATAAGGATCGGGGTCTTCACCTTGGACAGGCGAAGCGTCCGGAGCACTTCGTAGCCGGACATGTCCGGCAGGTTGAGGTCGAGCAGGATGATGTCGTAGTCATAGAGCT